>JBJTFY010000247.1:0-21865 GCA_046093625.1 Actinomycetota bacterium | reverse complement strand
GATCTTCCACTTCGGTGAGTTCACCATCGCCGAGACCAAGCACGCGATGGCGCGCGCGGGCATCGACGTGCGTCCGGTGGGATGACGTTGGGCGTCACCGTCATCGATGGCGGTCTCTCCACCGCCCTCGAGGAAGTCGGTGCCGACCTCGGTGGTCCGCTCTGGACGGCCCGAGTGGTGATCGAGTCCCCCGGGCTGTTGGTGGAGGCTCTTCGGCGTTTCGTGGAGGCCGGTGCCGCGATCGTCACGACGGCGAGTTACCAATGCGGTGTTCGCGAGTTCGAATGCGCGGGACTGGACGCGTCGACGGCTCGACGGACCCTGACGTCGACCGTCGATCTGGCGCGTCGCGCGACCGAGGGGACGACAGCCCGAGTGGCGGCGTCGGTCGGACCTTTCGGTGCGGTGCTGGCCGACGGCAGCGAGTACACGGGCCGCTACGCCGCGTCGTGGGAGGACGTCGAGAAGTACCACCGGGACAAACTCGAGGTGTTGGTGGGGGCCGGGGCCGACCTGATCGCGGTGGAGACGATCCCGCGAGCCGACGAGGCACGGCTGATCGCCGGGATTCTCGACGACCTCGGGGCCCCGGCGGCCTGGTTCAGCTTCGGAGCGCGGTCATCGCGGGCCACCTACGGGGGCGACGACCTCCGGACGGCGGTGACGGGGATCGCGGGGTACGCGAACCTCGTCGCGTTGGGTGTCAACTGCACGCACCCGGACGTGGTCGACGACGTACTCGCGGATCTTCGGGAGGTGGCGCCTCGAATCGGGTTGATCGCGTACCCCAACCTCGGACGGGTGTGGGACGCCGGGTCTCGGTCGTGGACGGGCGACTCATCTGATCCCTTCGGCGCGAATCGTCTCGCCGACTGGACCGCGCGCGGCGTGACGATGATCGGCGGATGTTGCGGGGTGGGCCCGGCCGACATCGCCCGGTTGGCTGCCGGAGTGGCGCGCTCCGTGGCGTAACGTCCGAACATGAGCACGTCGAGCCGATTCACACCCAACCCGAAGATGGAATACCGGCGACTCGGTCGCAGCGGATTGAAGGTGTCGGTGCTGTCCTTCGGCAGTTGGGTCACCTTCGACACCCAGATGAAGGACGACACCGCCCGCGAATGCATGCAGAACGCGTGGAACGCCGGGTGCAACTTCTTCGACAACGCCGAGGCGTACGCGGGTGGCGAGAGCGAGGCGATCATGGGCCGGGTCATCGCCGACCTCGGTTGGCGTCGGCAGGACTACGTGCTGTCCACGAAGGTCTTCTGGGGTATCGACGGCAACGTGCCCAACATGAACAACACGCTGAACCGCAAGTACCTGCACCATTCCATCGAGGGTTGCCTCGATCGTCTGCAGGTCGACTTCGTGGACCTGTTGTTCTGCCACCGGGCCGATCCGAACACGCCCCTCGAGGAGACGGTGTGGGCCATGAGCGACCTCGTGGATCGCGGCAAGGTGCTGTATTGGGGGACCAGTGAGTGGACGGCGGACGAAATCCGCGCCGCGTGGGAGATCGCCGAGCGTCACCACCTGCACAAGCCCGTCATGGAACAACCGCAGTACAACATGCTCGAGCGACGCCGCGTCGAGGTGGAGTACAAGCGTCTGTACGAGGACATCGGTCTCGGAACCACCATCTGGAGCCCATTGGCGTCGGGGGTGCTGACGGGCAAGTACATCGACGGCGTCCCGGGCGACTCCCGCGCGGCACTGCCCGGTTACTCGTGGTTGGCCGAGCGACTGACCAGTGCGGCGACGCAGGAGAGGGTGAAGCGTCTGATCCCCATCGCCGAGCGACTGGGGTGCACGCTCGCTCAGATGTCGCTGGCCTGGTGCACGAAGAACCCGAACGTGTCGACGGTCATCACCGGTGCGAGCAAGGCCTCCCAGGTGACGGAGAACTTCGGGGCCCTCGACGTGATCGACGCCTTGACCCCCGACGTGATGAACGAGATCAAGTCGGTGCTCAAGAACTGAGGTCGTCGAGGAACGAAACCACTCGTTCGGCGACGGCGTTCACCCGGCCCTGAAGGAAGTGGTCGGTGCCGGGCACGTCGACGATCGTCGTGGAGAGCCACGGGGCCGATCGCTCGCGGGCCCGCGGTGCGGGGCAGAACTGGTCGTGTTCGGGGACCAGCAACAACTTCGGTCGCGGATCGCGACCGGCCAGCACGGAGGACTCGTCGAGCAGCGGTGGGGCGACGGCGATCCACCCCGACACCCGGGGTTCCACGACGTTCAAAGCGACGATCGAACCGAACGAGTACCCGATGATCCAGATGTCGTCGTTGAACGGGGCGAGAAAATCGATGGCGGCCGCCACGTCGAGTCGTTCCGAATCACCGCCGTCGTGCTCTCCGGAACTGCCACCGGCTCCGCGAAAGTCGAATCGGACCACGTGGAAGCCGTGCGCCGGGAGCACACGGAAGAGGATGTCGACCACGGGGTTGAAGCGGTCGCCTCCGTGGAGGGGATGGGGGTGGGCCAGGACGACGCCACCCCGAATCGGTTGGTCGACGGCCGCGGTGGCGATGTCGGCCTCGATGTTCACGCCGTCGATGGTGGAAAGGGTCACGGTTTCGATCGACACGCCGGTGACGGTACCGTGATCGACCGTGGCCGAGGGCAAGCAGAAGTCGAAGAAGGTGGAAGCGGTCGACGCCGACAAGCTGCCCATCAAGATGCTGAACGATCGTCTGCTCGTCAAGATCCCCGAGCGTGACGGCGAACGACGCAGTTCCGGTGGAATCCTGATCCCGGCCACCGCCCAGATCTCCAAGCGTCTCGTGTGGGCCGAGGTGGTGGCCCTGGGCCAGAACGTGCGCAGCGCCGAGGTGGGCGATCGGGTCCTTTTCAGCCCCGAGGACCGCTACGAGGTCGAGGTCGGGGGCAGCGATTACATCATGTTGCGCGAGCGCGACATTCACGCCGTGGCTGCCAGTCGAATCGACGGGCACACCGGGCTCTATCTCTGACAGAGTGTCGTCGTGCCGTTCATCGAAGCCACCCCGGAACAACTGGCCGCGGTCAAGTTCAACGCCGACGGCCTGGTTCCGGTCATCGCCCAGGACGCCACGAACGGTGACGTGTTGATGATGGCCTGGATGAACGCCGAGAGTCTGGCCATGACCTTCGACGAAGGCCGCATGGTCTACTGGAGTCGCAGTCGTTCCGAGCTGTGGCGCAAGGGCGACACCAGCGGAGATCGTCAGTTCGTTCGCGAGGCGTTCTACGACTGCGACGGCGACACGTTGTTGTTCAAGGTCGAGCAGGAGGGCGCCGGCGCCTGTCACACCGGCGCGCGCACCTGCTTCTTCCGGACCTTCGGAACCACGCGATGACCGACCACGCCGGCGACCTCGTGGTTCGCCCGTCGCGCGAGGAGTTCAAGCGATTGGCCGTCGATCACACGGTCGTGCCGGTGTGGATCGAGTTGTTGGCCGACCTCGAGACGCCCGTCGCGGCGTTCGCCAAACTGGTGGGCGACGAGGAGGGTTTCCTGCTGGAGTCCGTCGAGCACGGCGAGCGCTGGAGTCGGTTCAGTTTCGTCGGACGTCGGCCCCGCGCGACCCTCACGCTCGTCGGTGGCGAGTTGCGCGTTCACGGTGAGATACCCGATTCGGTGCCGACCGACCGCGGGATGCTGGCGGCCATCGACGGACTCCTCGCCGAGTACCGCAGTCCGGTCATCGCCGACCTCCCCCCGCTCCAGGGTGGTGTGATGGGGTTTCTCGGCTACGACGTCGTGCGCGAGGTCGAGAACCTTCCCGACGTCCCGCGCGACGACCGCGGTCTGCCCGATGCCGTCATGAGCGTGATCGGTTCGCTCGCGGCCTTCGACCACTGGCGGCAGCGGGTGTACTTGATCGAGAGCGTCCCGGTGCTCGGACTCGACGAGTCGCGTCTCGAGGTCGAGTACGACGCCGCGGTGGAACGGGCCCGTGCGGCGGTCGACGACCTGGCCCGACCGCTCGCGTACACGCCGGTCGAACCACCATCGCGCGACGACGTTCTGCCCCCGACCCGATCGTCGATGCCCGACGGCGAATACCAGCGCGCGGTCGAGGTTGCCAAGGAACACATTCGGGCCGGGGACATCTTCCAGGTCGTGCTGTCGCAGCGTTACGAGATCCAACTCGAGGCCGACCCCTTCGACATGTACCGCGTGTTGCGTCAGGTGAACCCCAGCCCGTACATGTACTTCCTACGCCAACGCGGAGTGACCATCGTGGGAAGCTCGCCCGAACCGATGGTTCAACTCCTCGGTGGGCGGGTGATCAGTCGGCCGATTGCGGGCACCCGCAAGCGCGGAAGCAACGACGAACACGATCGGCGTCTGGCGGCCGAGCTCCGCGAGAACCCCAAGGAGGTGGCCGAGCACGTGATGCTCGTCGATCTCGCCCGCAACGACGTGGGCCGCGTGGCCGAGTTCGGCTCGGTCAACGTCGACGAGTTGATGACCCTCGAGCGGTACAGCCACGTCATGCACCTCACGTCGCAGGTCAGCGGTGACCTGGTTCCCGGCCGCGGTCCGATCGACGTACTGCGGGCGACGTTGCCGGCCGGCACCGTGAGCGGGGCCCCCAAGGTGCGTGCCATGGAGATCATCGACGAGCTCGAACCCGTGAAACGCGGCCCGTACGCCGGCGTGGTCGGCTACGTCGACTTCAGCGGCAACCTCGACACGGCGATCGCCATTCGCACGATGTTCATCGGTGAGCGGGCGGCGTACCTGCAGGCCGGGGCGGGCATCGTCGCCGACAGCGACCCCGACGACGAGGACCTCGAGTGTCGCAACAAAGCGGCCGCGTTGCTGGCCGCCGTGCCGGCGGCACGACGTATGACCGCTCGCCGACGCGTGGGCGGGACCTCGGCATGATCAACGGCGCACGACTCGACGTGACGGCGATCGTCGTCGAAGGTCCCGACGCCCGTCGTTATCTCCACTCGCAAATGCGCAACGACCTCGAGTCGATCGCCGTCGGGGGCTCGCGCCAGAGCCTGCTGCTCGAACCGACGGGGAAGGTGGTGGCGATCACGCGGGTGTGGCGCGAGGACGAGGAGCGCTGGGCGGTGCTCGTCGAGGCGAAGCGCCCGGACGTGGCCGACGCGGTGGAGGCGCGGTTACGCCGGTTCCTGATCCGAACCAAGGCGACGATCGCCCGTCGGTCGGTCGAGGTGACCCGCCTGATCTCCTCCGACGGGTCGGCGATCGTCGTCGACGGCCATCCCACGCACCCCGCATGGTGGGAGGACGGCGCGGTCCACGACGTCATCGGCGTTCCGTTCGCGGGGCCCGACGGTTGCGTGATGGTGGATGACGACGCGATCGAGGTCGCGCGGGTGGCGGCCGGTTGGCCGGCGAACGGGTCGGAGGTCATCGCGGGCGAAACGGTGCCGGCATCGCTCGGGATCGTGCGGGTGACGGTGAGTTTCACCAAGGGGTGTTATCCGGGACAGGAGTTGGTCGAGCGCATGGACAGCCGCGGAGCAACCGCCCCCCGAACCTTGCGGATGATCGACGGCGCGGGTCGTGCGGTGGGCGACACGGTGCTCGTCGCGGGCGCGCCCGTGGGGGTCGTCACCTCGGTCGCCGGTGACGTCGCCTTGGCCTTCGTCGACCGCTCGTGCGAACTCGGTTCGATCAGGGAGTGAGGGCCCGGATCAATTCGGCGATCTCGGGGCGCTCGCGGATGCGGGCGAATTCGGGAGCGCCGACGAGGGCCGTGAGCAAGGCGGCGGGCTCGGCGTCGGAGCGTCCGGCGACCGTGAGCCACTGGACGGCGTTCGTGTCATCGCCCAAGGAGGCGCAACACAATGCGACCAGAATCGCCGCCGCGCCGGATCGCGTGTTCGTGTAGACGGCGGTGCCGTATTCGGCGGCGCGCCGAGAGCGACCCGTGCGTCGTAACACGTCGATGATCGTGAGCGCCGACGCGAGACGATCGTTCGGCCCGGGGGCGGGCAGGCGCGACTCGACGAGGGCCGCGACGGGCTCGAGTTGATCGGTCGTGGCGTCGTGCGGCGGCCACCACTGGCCGGGTCGCCGACCCTCGAGGTCGTCGATGATGAACGCCACGGCCGCATCGGGACGCCCGATCGCTCGGCTCGCCTCCCACCACGGGGACGGAACCTGGGGCGAGACCATCATGCCGGGGCGACCCGTGCGCCACGCCGTCGCTTCGGCTTCCATCATTCGTCGACGATGACGCAGAACGTCGTCGCTGCTGCGGGTGCGGCCATCGGTGCGCACGGAGACTATCTGCATCTGCAGCACGAGCAGGATCGCGGCGAAGGCGGCCAGGGGTCGCAGGTCGTCCACGAGCACCATCGTCACGAACGCGACCGCCGTGGCCGGCGGGCTGATGCGAGCCATCAGGGCGCGACCCCGACCGGGTCGGAATCGGTCGATGATCTCGCCGGCGATGGTGCCGCCGTCGAGGGGCAACACCGGGATGAGATTGAACAAGCCGATCATCGGTCCGGCCCACCAGATGGCGAGCGAGGAGTAGTCGGACGCGTAATCGGCGTGCGAGAGGGGGTCGACTCCCATCGCGAGGAGAACGACCACGCCGAGCACGATCTGCACGAGGGGCCCGGCGAGAGCGATCGAGGCCCGTTCGCGACGGGTGAGCGGTCGCGACGGCGTGAACGAGGCGTATCCGGCGAGAAAGTCGAGTGAGATGCGCGCGGTGGCGCCGGTTCGTCGTGCCGCGACCGCGTGTCCGAGTTCGTGGACCAAGGTGAACACCGTGACCGAACCCGCGAGCCAGAAGCCCATCGGCTGGCCGTTCACGACCACGATCAGAAGCATGAACAACAGGAATCCGGGCCGTATCTGCACGGGAAACCCGAGGATTCGCACACGGCGATCCTACGGGGTGGGCTCGCTGTCCGCGCCCGTCGACACGAACGGTCGGCACACGAGGTCGTAGACTTCACCCTCGTGCCGTACGTCTACTCCTTCGATCACAAACACCGTCGTCCTCCCATGCAGATGAAGGACCTTCTCGGGGGCAAGGGCGCCAACCTCGCCGAGATGACGAGTGTGCTCAAGTTGCCGGTGCCCCCCGGATTCACCATCTCGACCGACGCCTGTCGCGCGTACATGCACGGGGGGTGGCCCAAGGGTCTCGACACCGAGATCGCGGCGCACGTGGCCAAGCTCGAAAAGGCCATGAAGCGCAAACTCGGCGACGCCAAGGACCCGTTGCTCGTCAGCGTTCGTTCGGGCGCGAAGTTCTCGATGCCCGGGATGATGGACACCGTGCTCAACCTCGGTCTCAACGACCAGAGCGTCAAGGGTCTGGCCAAGGTGACCGGCGACGAGCGATTCGCCTACGACTCGTATCGTCGATTCATCTCGATGTACGGCCGCATCGTGCTCGGTATCGAAGGCGCCCTCTTCGAGCACCCGCTCGAGGACGCCAAGAAGTCGGCGGGCGTGCGCACCGACGCCGAGTTGTCGGCCGACGTGTTGAAGCGTCTGTGCGTCCGTTACCTCGAGGTCGTCAAGTCCGAGACGGGCAAGGCGTTCCCGCAGGCTCCGGACAAGCAGTTGCGGGGTGCGGTCGAAGCCGTCTTCAAGAGTTGGAACGGGGCCCGCGCCATCGCCTACCGAGTGCGCGAGAAGATCTCGCACGACCTCGGCACCGCGGTCAACGTGCAGACCATGGTCTTCGGAAACCGCGACGACAACTCCGGCACCGGCGTCGGTTTCACCCGCAACGCCGCGACCGGTGAGAACGTTCCCTACGGCGACTTCCTGGTCAACGCCCAGGGGGAGGACGTGGTGGCCGGCATCCGCAACACCGAAGATCTCGACGCCCTCAAGGCCAAGTTCACCACGATCCACAAGGAGTTGCTGGCGATCTTCGCTCGACTCGAAGCGCACTACACCGACATGTGCGACACGGAGTTCACCATCGAGCAGGGCAAGCTCTGGATGTTGCAGACCCGCGTGGGCAAGCGCACCGGCGCGGCCGCGCTGCGTATGGCGGTCGACATGACCAAGGGCACCAAGGGTCCGAAGAAGGTGTGGAAGATCTCCAAGACCGAGGCGATCAATCGCGTCTCGGCCGAGCACCTCGACCAGGTGCTCCACCCCCAGTTTCAGGCCGGCAACAAGAAGGTGATCGCCAAGGGTCTGGCCGCGTCTCCCGGGGCCGCGGTGGGCAAGGCGTACTTCACCGCCGACGATGCGGCCGATGCGGCCGACCGTGGTGAGAAGGTGGTGCTCGTTCGCAGCGAGACGAGCCCCGAGGACGTTCACGGCATGATGGTGTCCGAGGGCATCCTCACCGCGCGCGGTGGTCTTGTCAGTCACGCCGCCGTGGTCGCACGCGGCTGGGGCACCCCAGCCGTCGTTGGCGCCGAGTCGATCCGCATCGAAGGCAAGCAATTCACGGTCGGCGACGTGGTGGTCAAGGAGGGTGACGTCATCTCGCTCGACGGAACCACCGGCGAAGTCGTGCTCGGTGAGGTGGCCCTGTCGGCCGCCAAGCCACCCAAGGAATTCGAGATCATCCTGAAGTGGAGCGACGAGGTGCGCAAGGGCAAGTTGGCCGTGCGTGCCAACGCCGACACCGGCGAGGACGCCACCAACGCGCGCAACCTCGGGGCCGAAGGCATCGGTTTGTGCCGTACCGAGCACATGTTCCTTGCCCCCGACCGACTGCCCGTCGTACGACGCATGATCCTCGCCAACACCGTCGACGAGGAGGCCGCGGCCCTCGAGGAACTACGCGTCGTTCAGAAGAAGGACTTCATCGACATCCTGACGGCGATGGACGGTCTCCCGGTGACGGTTCGACTGCTCGACCCGCCGCTGCACGAGTTCCTTCCTCGCGTCGACGAGCTCGAGATCAAGCAGGCCACGACCGGCCTGACCGCCGAGGAGTCCAAGCTGCTGAAGGCCGCGCACGACTGGGCCGAGTTCAACCCGATGCTGGGCACCCGTGGTGTGCGGCTCGGCGTGGTGAAGCCCGGTTTGTACGCCATGCAGGTGCAAGCGCTCATGGAGGCCGCCGCCGAATGCGCCGCCAACGGAGGCAAGCCGATCGTCGAGGTGATGATCCCGCTGACCGTCACCCGCGAGGAGTTGGCCCTGGCCCGCTCGTGGGTCGTCAAGGGCATCGCCGACTCCTCGAAGAAGGGGGCCAAGAAGCCCAAGGTCTCCATCGGCACCATGATCGAGACACCGCGGGCCGCCTTGCGCGCCGACGAACTGAGCGAGGAAGCCGATTTCTTCAGTTTCGGCACCAACGACCTCACCCAGATGACGTTCGGTTTCAGTCGCGACGACGTGGAGAGTCGCATGATGCCGGCCTACCTCGAGAACGGCCTGCTGAAGCGCAACCCGTTCGAGACCATCGACCCCACCGGCGTCGGGGAATTGGTCAAGATCGCGTCAGATCGTGGACGGGCGGCCAAGCCGGGTATCAAACTGGGTGTGTGCGGTGAGCACGGGGGAGACCCCGAGTCGATCGACCTCTTCTACCGGGTCGGCCTCGACTACGTCAGTTGTTCGCCGTTCCGTGTTCCGATCGCCCGGTTGGCCGCGGCACAAGCGGTGATAGCCGCTTCGAGTGGTAAGAAGAAGAGCGAAACCAAGTAGTCGGGGATCGGTTCCCCGCGGAGGGAGCAGGCATGCAGGTTCAGACTCGTCAAGGCCCCGCGTACGGCGTGGCCCGAATCACGCTCGGACCCAACGAACCCGTGCGCGTCGAGAGCGGCGCCATGATGACCATGTCGGGTGGTGTCGAACTGTCCTCGAAGGCCGAAGGGGGCGTTCTGAAGAGCCTGAAGCGCGCCGCGCTCGGTGGTGAGAGTTTCTTCGTGAGCACCTACACCGCGCCCGCCCAAGGTGGGCACGTCGACGTGGCGGCCCGCCTCCCCGGCGACGTGGTCGCCTTCGAGGTGTCCGCGGCCAACCCGTTGTTCATCCAGAAGGGCTCGTGGCTCGCCAACGACACCAACGTGGCCATCGACGCCAAGTGGGGTGGCTTCAAGAACATGTTCGGCAGCGAGGGTGGATTCATCATCCGGGCCGAGGGCCAGGGCCTCGTCGTGTTCGCGTGCTACGGCGCTCTCGAGACCTGGGAGTTGGCGGCCGGTCAGTCGCTCATCGTCGACACCGGACACATGGTCGCCTACGAGAGTTCGGTCAACATGGCGATTCGCAAGGCCAGCGGCGGCGGACTGATCCAGTCGTTCAAGAGCGGTGAGGGTCTGGTATTCGAGTTCAGCGGTCCGGGCAAGGTCTGGACCCAGACGCGCAACCCAACCGAACTGATGAGTTGGATCCAGAGCTTCGTCGGCACCGGCAACTCCGGTGGCGGTAGCGGCGGCCTCGGGGGCCTCGGCGGCCTGCTCAGCCGCGATTGATGACCCTCCGTAATCCGTTGGTGGCCGGAACGACGACACCGAACTTCACCGACATTTCGGTGCCCGGCTGGGCCTGGGCCGCCTTGATCGGTTTCGTGGTGACTCTGTTGCTCTTGGACATCATGGTTTTTCATCGTCGGGCCCGCGAGGTGAGCACGCGACGCGCTCTGTGGGAAAGCGTCGTTTGGATCGGGATCGGCCTGGCCTTCACCGGAGTCGTGGCATGGGCCTTCGGTGGCGGTGCGGCCGGCGAATACATCAGTGGCTACCTGATCGAGAAGAGCCTCAGCGTCGACAACGTCTTCGTGTGGGCCCTGATCCTGAGCTATTTCAAGATCCCGGGGAAGTACCAACACCGGGTGCTCTTTTGGGGCATCTTCGGAGCGCTGGCCCTGCGCGCGGTCTTCATCTTCGCCGGGGTGGCGCTCATCGAGAAGTTCGATTGGTTGCTGTACCTCTTCGGAGCCTTCCTCATCTTCACCGCGGTGAAGTTGGTCATGGAGCGAGAAAAGGAAGTCGATCCATCCGATAGTCGGGTTTTTCGTCTGGTTTCTCGAGTCGTACCGTCAACTCCCGAGTACGACGGTCAGAAGCTTTTCACGCGCGTGAACGGTCGACGGCTGGCCACCCCGCTCTTCGCGGTGATCATTCTCATCGAGTTCACCGACGTGCTCTTCGCCGTGGACTCGGTGCCGGCCGTGCTGGCCGTCAGTCGCGAGCAGTTCATCGTGTTCTCGTCGAACGCGTTCGCGATCGTAGGCCTGCGGGCGCTCTACTTCTTGTTCGCCGACGCGCAGGCGCGGTTCGCGTTCATGAAACAAGGATTGACTTTCATCCTCGCGTTCGTTGGTTTGAAGATGATGATCGCCAATGTGTACCACATCCCGACGTGGCTCAGTCTGGTGGTCATCGCTCTGGCGTTGATCATCGCGGTCGCCTTTTCCTTGCGTGCCGGTGACGTGTCATCGAGCGACGGAACGGGCACATCCCTGCATTAGCCTCGGTCCATGGCCATCGCCGACGAGGACATAGAACGGGTTCGGGCGACCGTTTCGATCGTCGACGTCGTCCAGCAATACGTGGCCCTGCGCAAGACCGGTCGCAACTGGGTCGGACTGTGTCCGTTCCACGCCGAGAAGAGCGGTTCGTTCAACGTTCGCGAGGAGACCGCCCGCTACAAATGCTTCGGATGCCAGGCCGGCGGTGACGTCTTCAAGTTCGTCCAGGAGATCGAACACGTCGACTTCGTGACCGCAGTCGAAAAGCTGGCGGGCCGCGCCGGAATCACCCTCACCTACACCTCGGGAGGCGAGAGTAAGGACCGGCAGCGTCGCAAGAAATTGATCGAGGCGATGGAGGCCGCGGTCGAGTGGTATCACCAGCGTCTGCTCACCTCGCCCGACGCTCGCGTCGCCCGGGACTATCTGCGTGAACGCGGGTTGACGGGTGACGTCGCCCGCCAGTTCAAGCTGGGGTACGCGCCCGATGGCTGGGACCACCTCAGCCAGCACTTGCGCGAGAAGTTCCCGGCCGACGTGTTGTTCGACGTGGGGTTGGCTTTCAACAACAAGTCGAACCGTTTGCAGGATTCTTTTCGCAACCGGGTGATGTTCCCGATCTTCACCGACACCGGCGAGCCGGTGGCTTTCGGTGGCCGCATCCTGCCCGGATCGACCGACCCGGCGAAGTACAAGAACTCTCCCGAGACCAAGATCTATTTCAAGTCGAAGACCCTTTACGGACTCAACTGGGCCAAGAACGACGTGGTCAAAGCCGACCAGGTGATCGTCTGCGAGGGCTACACCGACGTCATCGGTTTCCACCGGTCCGGGGTCAGTCGCGCGGTGGCCACCTGTGGCACCGCACTCACCGAAGAGCACGTGCGGATCCTGAAACGTTTCGCGAGCCGGGTCGTGCTGGCGTTCGACGCCGACGCCGCCGGTCAAGGCGCGGCCGAGAAGTTCTACGAGTGGGAGAAGAAGTACCAGGTACAGGTGGCGGTGGCCCGATTCCCGGAGGGCAAGGACCCCGGCGACTTGGCGAATTCCGATCCGGCCGCACTCGCCGCGGCGGTCGACGAGGCCATGCCGTTTCTCGGGTTCCGGGTGAACCGCGTCGTGACCGGCAAGCAGTTGCGCAGTCCCGAAGATCGCGCGCGGGTCGCCGAGCAGGCGATGTCGGTGATCAACGAACATCCCGACGTGAACGTGCGCAAGTTGTACGCCGGTGAGGTGGCCACCCGGGTGGGCATCCCGGTGGCCGACCTTTCACGGATGGCCGAGCGACGCGGACAGCGCCCCGAGGTCCGCGTGGCCTCGACGCGCAACGTCGGGGTGGCCGACAACGCCGAGTTCGTGGCCGTCACCTTGTTGCTGCAGAACTGGGACGGCATCGCATCGTGGTTGATCGAGGACCTCTTCGCCGCCGAGGTGCCCCGACGGGCGTTCCTGGCCCTGGCGGAGGCCGCGCAGAGCGGTGGAGCGAACCTGCTCGACGCGGCGTTGGCGGCGGCCGACCCCGAGGTGTGCGAGTTGCTCGAGCGGGCGGCGGTGGCCGACATCGACGTCGAGCCCGTCCCGGTGGCGTTCAACCTCATCGGACTCGCGGTGCGCCGAACCCTCGCGCGCCGCACGGGGATCACCGACCCCGACGAGATTCGCGCCGATCGTGACGCTCGCTTGAGACTCGAGGAACTCGACGACGCCCGTCTTGCTCCGGCAGCCAGTGAGGCATGGCTAGGGTGGATCGCAGCGAAGAACACTCGTACGGGGGGTGGGGGGGACGATCGGGAGTGATGCCGTGGGCGTAGGCGCAAACTCGCCGACACCGCGCGTCGTCGGACTCGACCCCAGTGAGTGGAGCGAACTGATCGCTTACGGCCGACGTCGCGGTGAGTTGTCGACCGAGGAGATCGTCGACGCGTTGCACGACGTCGAATTGTTGCCCGAGACGATCGAGGCGATACGCACCGCGATCGAGGCGTCGGGCATCGCCGTCGACCAGTCGTTCGAACTCGACGACACCGGCGAGTTGCGCCGTCCTTTCGAAGAACACAAGAAGGTCCGACGGGCCGGAACCTCGCGTTCGTCGGTCGACGACTCGTCGTCGGACGCCGTTCGTCTCTACCTCCACGAGATCAGCCGCATCCCACTTCTCGACGTGGACGAGGAACGGGCCCTCGGACGGCGCATCGCCGACGGTCAGGCCGCCGAGCGCGAGCTCGGTCTGCTCGACGACTCCGCCTCGACCCTCGAACGCCGCCGACTCGACCGGCTCGTCACCAAAGGTCGCCGGGCCCGGGAGGACCTGACCCGCGGGAATCTGCGCCTGGTGGTGAGCATCGCCAAGCGGTACACGAAGGCCACCATGCCCCTGGCCGACGCCATCCAGAGCGGGAACCTCGGTCTCATGAAGGCCGTCGAGAAGTACGACTACAGCCGGGGTTTCAAGTTCTCGACCTACGCCACGTGGTGGATCAAACAGTCGATCTCGCGGGCCGTCGCCGAGGAGAGTCGCAACATCCGGCTTCCGGCGCACGCGATGGAGAACGTCAACCGTGCGATGCGCACCCAACGCGAGTTGGCCCAGCGGCTGCAACGCGAGCCCAGCCTCGCCGAGGTCGCTCGCGAGATGGGGGAGAGTCCCGATCGCGTCGCCGAGTGGTTCAGTCTCGCCGCCGACACGATGAGCCTCGACCAGCCGACCCGCGACGACAGCGAGACCACCTTCGCCGACAACCTCGCCGCCACCAACGGGGCCGATCCCACCGACGGCATCGAGATCGCCGACATGCGCGAGGCGGTGCGCGCCGTGCTCGTCGACCTTCCGGCCCGCGAGCAGGAGGTCATGCGCATGCGCTTCGGCTTGGACGGCGACGACGGTGCCACCCTCGAAGAGGTGGGTCAGGCCTTCAACATCACCCGTGAACGCGTGCGCCAGATCGAGGTTCGCACCTTGTTCCGCCTGCGTCACATGGCCGGGGGCCGCCTCTTGCGGGAGTTCGTCGAACCCTGACGCCGGTAACCTGACCGCGCCATGTCCGAGACGACGCCGCGCACCTACATCGTGCGCACCTTCGGGTGCCAGATGAACGAGCACGATTCCGAGCGCATCGCCGGACTGCTGGAAGCCGAGGGGTTGAGCGCGGTCGTCGACGAGAACGACGCCGACGTCGTGGTCCTGAACACGTGCTGCATCCGTGAGAACGCCGACAACAAGTTGTACGGCACGTTGGGGACGATGCGCCGATGGAAGGACGAGCGCGAAGGTCGTCGCATCGTGGTGTCGGGTTGTCTGGCCCAGAAGGACCGTGAGGTCGTGCGCGACCGCGCCCCGTGGGTCGATGTCGTGCTCGGCACCCACAACGTCCATCGCACCGTCGACCTCCTGAACGAGGCGCAGGTGTCGGGGCCGGTCACCGAGATCCTCGACGAGGCCGTTCTCGACGATCAAATGTTTCCCTCGGCGTTGCCGGCCAAGCGCGGCACCGGTCACGACGCGTGGGTGACCATCCAGATCGGTTGCGACAACTCGTGTGCCTTTTGCATCGTGCCGAGCGTCCGTGGTGCCGAGATCAGTCGTCCGTACGACGACGTACTCGACGAGGTGCGCCGACTGGCCGGCGACGGGGTCACCGAGGTGACGCTCCTCGGCCAGAACGTGAACAGTTACGGACGCGACATCCAACTCGAGCGCCGGCGCGACGGAGAGTCCGTGTCGGCGCGGCCGTTGTTCGCCGACTTGTTGCGCGACGTGGGGGCGGTGCCGGGAATTCGCCGCGTGCGTTTCACGAGTCCGCATCCCAAGGACATGCGCAGCGAGACCTTCGCCGCGATGGGCGAGACACCCACGGTGTGCGAACACCTGCACTATCCGTTGCAGTCGGGGAGCGATCGCCTTCTCGCCGTCATGCACCGTGGTTACACCGCCGATCGCTACCTCGAACGACTGGGCGAGGCCCGCCGTCGGATCGCCGATCTCGCGGTGAGTACCGACATCATCGTGGGGTTCCCCGGTGAGACCGAGGACGATTTCGCCCGCACCCTCGACGTGGCCGCGGCGGCGGAGTACGACTACGCCTACACCTTCATCTTCTCGCCGCGCCAAGGCACCGAGGCCGCCACGATGGTCGACCGCTTCGTCGACCCCGCGGTGGTGTCCGAGCGTTTCGCCCGCTTGCGTGTGGTGGTCGAGCGTTCGGCGCTGCTCAAGCACGAGGCGCGGATCGGGCGCGTCGAGGAGGTCGTCGTCGAGGGGCCGTCCAAGAAGGATCCCGGCGTGATCTCGGGCCGGACCCGCCAGAACAAGTTGGTGCACTTCCCGCTCGCCGACC
Source organism: Actinomycetota bacterium (assembly GCA_046093625.1). Lineage (GTDB taxonomy): Bacteria > Actinomycetota > Acidimicrobiia > Acidimicrobiales > Ilumatobacteraceae > Casp-actino8. Next base: position 6,141 of record JBJTFY010000247.1, on the reverse strand, counting down.
CGATTCGTGTGGGCAGTTACGCCAGCGTTCTCGTCACCGGGGCCGCACCCCACCACTTGCGGGGCGAGTTCCGTGAGTTGCTGGCCGAACCGGCGCACAAGGTGCGCATTCCGGTCGCCGCTCTGTGAGGTGACCGTGACCGTCGCTCTGGCCATTCTCGGCCCGACCGCCAGCGGCAAGTCGGCGGTGGCCATGGCGTTGGCGACGCACGGTCGGGGGATCGAGTTGGTGTCGATCGACGCGATGCAGGTGTATCGCGGAATGGACATCGGAACGGCCAAGCCGACCCCCGAGGAACGCGCGACCGTGCGCCACCATCTGATCGACCTCGTCGACGCGGACCGCACCTTCACGGTGTCGCAGTTCCAACGGGCCTACCGCGAGTGCGTGGCCGACGTCGCCGCTCGCGACGCGACGGCGGTGCTCGTCGGGGGGACCGGGCTGTATCTGCGCGCCGCGATCGACGATCTCGACATACCCGGGCAATGGCCACTCGTGCGCGCCGAACTCGAAGCAATCGCGGAGCGGGACGGTCCGCGCGGTCTGCACGAGCGGTTGCGCGAACTCGATCCGGTCGCGGCCACCCGCATGGAGCCGACCAACGTCCGGCGCATCGTGCGGGCGCTCGAGGTGACCATCGGCGGTGGACGCCCGTTCTCGTCGTACGGCCCGGGCGTCGACACGTATCCGCCCTCGTCCATCCGCCAGGTGGCCTTGTCCTGGGATCGCGGCGCGCTCGCCCGACGCATCGAGGCCCGGGTGCACGCGATGGTCGACGCCGGACTCGTCGACGAGGTGCGCCGTCTGCTCGACACCGGCTTGTCGGCCACCGCGATGCAGGCACTGGGGTACAAGGAGATCGCCCGCCACCTCGCGGGCGACTGCTCCCTCGATGCAGCGGTCGCCGACACGATCCTGCGAACCCGTCAGTTCGCGGTGCGCCAGGAGCGCTGGTTCCGCCGCGATCCCCGGATCGAATGGGTGGTCGTGCACGAAGACCCGGTGGCCGAAGTGGCGCCGCGGTTGGAGCCCATGCTCGCCTAAGGTGACGTGATCATGGGCGTGCGACTCTCGAAGCATCACGGACTGGGCAACGACTTCCTCGTGCTCGACGTGGCGCAAATGAGCACCGCGCCGGACTGGCCCGACGTGGCCCGCCGCTGGTGCGACCGGCGCACGGGTGTGGGCGCCGACGGACTCTTGTTGCTCGAACGTCGTTCGGCCGGCCGCCTCGGCATGACGCTCTACAACTCCGACGGCAGTCGCGCCGAGATGAGTGGCAACGGCATCCGATGCCTGGTGCAGGCGGCGCACGGCGACGGCGATCTCGTCGAGTACGTGGTCGACACCGACGACGGAGAACGACGGGTGTCGGTCGTGGCGCGGATCGACGCCGCGACGTTGCTCCTGAGCGTCGACATGGGGTCGGCCCGCGATCTCCCCGAGCCCGCGAACTGGGCCGCGTTGAACTGTCATCCCGATCGTCCCGTGCGTCATCTCTCGCTCGGCAACCCGCATTCGGTGGTCGGCGTCGACGACGTCGGGGTGGTCGACCTCGAGGCGTTGGGTGCGCTCGTGCCCCAGGTGAACCTGGAGATCATCGAACCGGGACCGGAGTCCGACGCCATCACGATGCGGGTGCACGAACGCGGTGCGGGCATCACCAAGGCGTGCGGTACGGGGGCCTGCGCCGCGGCCGAGGCAGCGGTGGCGTGGGGTCTGGTGCCCCGGTCGACACCCGAGGTGGTGGTGCACATGGAGGGCGGAGACGCCCGGGTGCGGGTAGCCGACGGGCGCCGGATCACCCTCGTCGCCGAGGCGACCCACGTGGCCGACATCGTGGTCGTGGCGTGAGCAACCCGAACTCGCCGTACGGCGAGGCGCTCGGCCAGACGCTCATCGAGCGGACCGTCCGCGAGAAGATCGTCATCGTCGGCGTGACGCTCGACGACGACACCGACGAAGCGACCGAGTCGAGTCTCGACGAACTCTCGTTGCTCATCGACACCGCGGGGGCCGACGTCGTGGCGCGGCTGACGCAGCGACGCGACACTCCCGACCACACGTGGTACGTCGGCAAAGGCAAGGCCGAGGAACTGCGGGAGATCTGTCTGGCGGTCGACGCCGACACCGTGGTCTTCGACAACGAACTGTCGCCGGCCCAGCAGTACAACCTCGAGAAACTGCTCGGACGAACCGCGATCGATCGCACGGCCGTGATCCTCGACATTTTCGCCCAGAACGCCCACACCCTCGAGGGCAAGGCACAGGTGGAGCTCGCTCTGCTGCGCTACCGGCTGCCGCGTCTGCGCCGAGGCGCCACGGCCAAGCTCTCGCAGCAACGCGGCGGCGTCGGCGCGCGGTTCGGTAGTGGCGAAACAAAGCTCGAGGTCGACCGTCGGCGCATCAAGAACCGCATCTCGCGCCTCGAGCGCGAACTGGTCGAACTCGGTCACACCCGCGATCTGCAACGCAAGGGACGGTCGCGCAGCGGACTGGCCAACGTGGTCATCGTCGGGTACACCAACGCGGGTAAGAGCACCCTCTTGAACCGTCTGACCAACGCCGGAGTTCTCGTGGAGGACCGTCTCTTCGCCACGCTCGACCCCACCACTCGTCGCCTCGCCCTTCCCGGTGGTGAACCGGTGCTGCTCACCGACACGGTGGGCTTCGTGCGGCGCCTCCCGCACGGTCTCGTCGAGTCGTTCAAGAGCACGCTCGAGGTGGCCACCCGAGCCGATTACCTGGTGCACGTCGTCGACGGCAGCGGACCCGACCCCGACGGTCCGATCCCCGCCGTGCGCGAGGTTCTGACCGAGATCGGCGCCGACGCGGTGCCCGAATTGCTGGTGTTCAACAAGAGCGACCTCGACCCCGCCGCGGTGGCCCAGGTGGTCGAGTGGCACCCCGGCTCGGTGGGCATCAGCGCTCGATCGGGTGACGGCATCGGCGCGCTCCTGCAGACGATCTCCGACCGATTGCGGTCGTTGAGCACGGTCGTCGAACTGCTGGTTCCGTACGAGCGGGGCGACGTGCTGGCCGCGATTCACCGCGAAGGCGAAGTGGTCTCGACGACGCACGAAGACCGCGGCGTGCGTGTGCGGGCTCGTCTGGCCGAGGCGTCGGCGGGCCGGCTGGCTGAGTTCGTCGTGACCCCGTGAGGGACCTCACGCCTACTATGGGACTTCCATGAACGCTCCCGAAACCCGTCATGGCTTCGAGCCACCGCCGTACCCCTACGAGCGACTCGACACGTTCAAGCCGTTGGGTGCGCGCTTCGAGGGCGGTCTCGTCGATTTGTCGATCGGCACGCCGTGCGACCCGCCTCCGGCGAGCGTCGTGGCGGCGCTGGGGGCGAGCAACGCCGAGCGGGGGTACCCGCCGTCGGTCGGCAACGAACCCCTGCGTCGGGCGTTCGCGGGCTGGATCGATCGTCGTTTCGGAGTGAACATCCCCACCACCGACATCGCGGCCTGTATCGGCACGAAGGAATTCGTGGGCACCTTGCCGCAATGGATGAAGTTGCGCTCCCCGTGGCTCGACACCGTGCTGTACCCGGCGATCGCGTATCCGACCTACGAGATGGGGGCGATCCTGGCCGGGTGTCGGGCCGTGGCGGTGCCGATGAACGAGCGGGGCGGCATCGACCTCGACGCCATCAGCGACGACGATGCGGCGCGGGCCCTGCTGTTGTGGGTCAACAGCCCCTCGAATCCCACTGGGGCGCTCGACGATCTCGGTGTGGCCGCCGCATGGGGTCGGGCTCGTGGAGTGCCGGTGTTCAGCGACGAGTGCTACGCCGAGTTCACGTGGGACGACTCGCCCCGCTCGATCCTGCAACACGGCACCGACGGGGTGATCACGGTGCATTCGTTGTCGAAGCGTTCGAACCTGGCCGGACTGCGGGTGGGGGCCTATGCCGGTGATCACGATCTCGTTCACTACCTCGGCGAGGTCCGCAAGCACGTGGGAATGATGGTGCCCGGTCCGGCGCAGGCGGCCGCGGTGGCCGCGCTCGACGACGACGCCCACGTGGCCGCGCAACGAGACCGTTACCGGCGTCGACTCGTGCGCATGGCCGAGATCCTCTCGCGCTGGTCGGGCGTCGAGGTTCCCCAGCCGGCGGGGGGCTTCTACTTGTGGTTCCCGGTGCCCGATGCCTGGGGTTTCACGGAACGTCTGGCCCGCGAGGGTGGGGCGCTCGTGAGTCCGGGCGATCTCTACGGCCAGAGCGGTGCCGGGTTCGTGCGGGTGGCGGTCGTGCCGACCGACGATGCGATCGAACGCGTCGCCGCGCGACTCGGAGTCTGACGATGACGGTGCGAACGAACGCCGTCCTGTGGATGGTGGCCAGCCTGGTGTTGGTCGCCGGTTTCGCCGTCGGTGTGGTCGGCGTGGGTCAGAACGAACGTCTGGTGAAAGGGCTCGTGCGCACCCCCGCGGGCTGCTCCACCACGGTGAGCATCGACGAGCCCGGCACGTACTACCTCTACGTCGAGACCAAAGGCCGTGTCGGCTCGCTCGAAGGTTGTGACAACGGGGCCCGCCGTTACGACCTCGATGCCGCTCCCCGCGTCGACGTGCGCGTGTTCGACTCCCGAGACCAGTTGGTCGATCAGGTCGACGACGATTCGATCGCGTACAGCACTCCGTCGGGGGTGGGGGAGTCGATCGCATCGATCGAGGTCGACGCGCCCGGTCGATTCGTGGTCGAGGTTCGCGCCGACGACGACTCGGCGGTGGTCGCCCTCGGTCGCAACGCGGCGGTGGAGGCCAATCGCACCGTGTTGGCCGCGGCCGCGGTGGTGTTGCTCGTATTGTTGGCGTTGGTCGTCGCCCTCATCGGCACGGTTCGGCGGCGCCGACGAACTCGGCGTGCGGCGACGGTGGTGTTGTACGGATCGACGAGCGATTCAGCGACCGTGACGTGGGCGCCACCGCAGCCCCAGGATCGAGCGGGGAACGTCAGAGGCGACGAAGAACCGTGACGACCTTGCCGAAGACGTTCACGTCGTCGGCCGCGAATTCCATGGGGGAGAGACGCTCGTTGGCGGGCTGGAGCACGATGGTGTTCCCGCGACGACTGAACGTCTTGACCGTGGCTTCGTCGCCGGGAATGCCGGCCACCACGATGTCGCCGTTGTCGGCGCTCGTCTGTTGGCGCGCCACGACGTAGTCGCCGTCGAGGATGCCGGCGTCGATCATGGAATCGCCGCGCACGCGCAACATGAACAGTTCACCGTCTCCGGTGAAGTCGGCCGGAAGCGGCAGTAGATCTTCGACGTTCTGTTGGGCGAGAACGTTGGTTCCCGCGGCCACGTCGCCGACGAGCGGCACGTGGTGTACGCGAGCGCGCTCGATCTTGGCGCCGCTGTTGCGGTCCCAGCACACCTTGATTGCGCGGGGCAGGTTGGGGTCGCGCTCGAGGTAACCCATCTTCTGGAGGCTGCTGAGGTGGTTGTGCACGGTGGACGGCGAGGTGAGGCCGACGGCCTCACCGATCTCGCGCACCGACGGCGGGAAACCGCGCGAGGCCATGCTGGATTCGATGCATTCGAGAATGCCGCGTTGGCGGGCGGTGAGCTTGGTGTCGGCGAGTTGCTTCTTGGCGTCGGTCATGGCTGCATCGTACGGGTGTTCGCCCGGAGAGTCAAACACCTGTTCGTATCACCCCAGCGCAGACCACGATTTTGGGCCCCGGAGCAGGGGAGGGTTGACACCGAACAGATGTTCTCCATAGATTGCCGAACAAGCGAACACCTGTTCTGCGAACACCTGTGCGATATCCGTGCCACACCCCCGTGTCACGGTGAGAGCACCAACAACTCCAGTCGTCACAGTCGTCCCAGTCTTCACAGAAGGAACTGATCCAACATGGCCCTTGCCCTCGACCCCCGCTACGTGATCGTGATGAAGCCCTCGGCCGCGCGCGGCGCGACCCGCCGTCCGGTGGCCCACGAGGTGTACCTGCGCCGTCGCTTGATGGTGGGGCTCATCGCGCTAGTTGTCGCGGCCGCCGCCTGCCTCGGCGTCCGTGCCCTGGCGAGCCGTGGGGATGCGACTGCCTCCATCCCCACGGTGACGCCTCTCTCGGTCGGCCAACCGTTGCAGACCTCGCTCAACCCGGTGGTGTTCGGCCAA
>JBJTFY010000246.1:0-9977 GCA_046093625.1 Actinomycetota bacterium | reverse complement strand
GCGAACACGTCGGCCGGGTCGAACTTGGCCCGCAGGATCACCTTGTTGCCCACGAAGCTCTGGCCCATCACGCTCCATTGCGTGGCGCCGTGCATGAGCGGGGCGATGGGCAGTCCGCACAGGTGGAAACCGTTGCGTCCCTTTTCCACGAACTGTCCGGGCTCGGTCATGCGCACACCGGTGGTGATGTCGACGCCACCACCCAGGGCCATCACCACGTCCTCGTGCCGCCAGACCACGCCCTTGGGCATGCCGGTGGTACCACCGGTGAAGAGCATGTAGATGTCGTCGTTGCTGCGCGGTCCGAAGTCGCGCTCGTCCGATTGGGCGGCCAGGGCCGCCTCGAACTCCGGTCCGATCACGAGTTGCGGCAGATCGGGTTGGACGGCCCGCGCGCGATCGGCGTATTCCGGCTCGACGATGAGATACGTCAGGTCGGCGTTGCCGAACAGGTACGCGAGTTCGTCCTCGACGTATCGGTAGTTGATGTTGATCCAGACCGCGCGGATCTTGAAGATCGCCCACAGGGCCTCGACCCACTCGACGCGGTTCAATGCGTAGATACCCACGTGGTCGCCCGGCTTCACGCCCTGGGCGACGAGGTGATGGGCCAACCGATTCGCGCGACGGTCCATCTCGAGGTAGGTGCGCCGCACCCGTTCGTCGACGACGTACTCGCGATCGGGCCACTCGTCGACCGACGCCTCGAAGAGATCAGCGATGTTGAAGGTGCGGGCGGGCATAGGTGTGTGCTACCACATAGAGGGCACATTCAGGGGAAACGGAGTCGAAATGAGCGGTACGTCGGGCACGGAGCATCTACTCGTCGAGCAAGTCGGACACACCTTGGTCGTCACCATGAATCGGCCGGAGGCCAAGAACGCCCTCAGTCCCGCGATGATCGTGGGTCTGGCCGACGCGTGGGTACGCCTGAACGAGGACGACGACCTCCGCTGCGCGATCCTCACCGGATCGGGTGGCTCGTTCTGCACCGGCATGGATCTCAAGGCCCGGGCCAACGACGACTCCGGCCCCAACCCGTACCAGGAGCGTTGGGCCGCCGATCCCGACCTGCACTGGAAGGCGCTGCTGCGCCACTACCGACTGCGCAAACCGCTGATCGCCGCCGTCGAGGGTTACGCCGTGGCCGGAGGCACCGAGATTCTCCAAGCGACGCACCTGCGCTTGGCCGGCGAGAGTGCGACTTTCGGCGTGTTCGAGGCGCGACGCGGTCTCTTCCCCGTCGGTGGCAGCACGGTTCGCCTGCAACGACAGATCGGGTACACCAATGCACTCGAGATGCTCCTGACCGCGCGCGGTTACACCGCCGCCGAGGCCAAGGAGATCGGGCTCATCGGTCACGTGGTGCCCGACGGGAAGGCGCTCGACAAGGCGATGGAACTCGCCGATCTGATCTGTGCCAACGGTCCGCTCGCAGTGGAGGCGATCCTGAGATCGGTGCAGGAGACCGCGTCGATGTCCGAGGCCGAAGCACTCGCGTTGGAGTTCGAGATCGGTTGGCCGATCTTCGCCACGAACGACTCGAAGGAAGGGCCGCGCGCCTTCGCCGAGAAGCGCGCACCCAACTGGACGCGCACCTGACGTTCGGCCCGGCCGAGGTCGGTCAGGGCTTGCTGTTGGACACCAGCCACATGGCGAAGAACTGGCTGCCGCCACCGTAGGCGTGGCCGACCGCTTTGCGCGCCCCGTCGATCTGATGTTCACCGGCTTTGCCCATCACCTGCATGGCCGCCTCACCGAAACGCAACATGCCCGAGGCTCCGATGGGGTTCGTCGACAGAACTCCTCCGGACGGGTTGATGGGCAACGAGCCACCGATGTCGGTGACCCCGTCCTCGACCCAACGCCATCCCTCGTTGCGCGGCGCGAAACCGAGGTTCTCGAGCCACATCGGTTCGAACCACGCGAACGGCACGTACATCTCGACCACGTCGATCTCCTTGGCCGGGTTGGTGATGCCACCCTTGCGCCAGAGGTCCTCGGCGCACATCTCGCCGGCGCGCGGACTCACCTGCTCGCGACCGGCGAACGCCGTGGGCTCACTGCGCATCGCGGTCGCGTGCACCCATGCCTTGGGGCCGGGATGCTTGTCGGCGCGTTCCTCGCTCATCAACACCAGTGCCATCGCACCGTCGCTCGACGGGCAGGTCTCGACGAAGCGGATGGGGTCCCACATCATGGGGCTCTCGAGCGCCTTCTCGAGGGTCCAATCGGGCTCGTGCAGGTGCGCGTACGGGTTCTTGCAGGCGTTGGTGCGATCCTTCACGGCAACCATGGCGCCGATGTGCGTCGGGGCGTTCGAACGCTTGATGTACCCGCGCACGATCGGTGAGAAGTAACCACCCGCACCGGCGTGAACCGGCATGCCGAACGGGATCGGCACGCTGAGCGCCCACATGGCGTTTCCGTCGCTCTGCTTCTCGAAGCCGATCGTGAGAACGGTGCCGTGGATCCCGGCCATCACGTGCTGGGCGGCCACGATGGCCGTGGAACCACCCACCGAGCCGGCGGTGTGCACGCGGAACACCGGCTTGCCGTGCGCCGCCAGGGCGTCGGCGAGCCACAGTTCGGGCATGGCCACACCCTCGAGCGGGTCGGGTGCCTGTCCGATGACGATCGCATCGACGTCGTCGATGCCGATGTTGGCGTCGGCCAACGCACGATCGACCGCCTCGCGCACGAGGCCCGCGATCGAAACGTCGGCGCGACACGAGGCGTGCTTGGTCTGACCGACGCCGACTACCGCACAGAGTTCGGCCATCTCACTCACCCTCCATGACGCACACCAGATTCTGTTGGATCAAGGGCCCGCTCGTGCAGTGAGCCAGCACCCGGTCGGCCGATCCGGAGAAGACACTCTCGGCGGCCTCGACGAAGCGGGCGAGACCCGCGGCCATGGCCGGGTTCGACACCAGCGCGCCACCACTCGGGTTGACGTGCGTGGCATCGGTCAGTCGCATCGCCCGACGGAGCAACAACTCCTGGTGCGAATACGGCGCGTGGATCTCGGCGACGTCGATGCGGTCGTTGCCCACCCCGGCCTTCTCGGCGGCCACCGCGGCCGAATGACTCTCGGTCATCGAACGCGCTCCGAGTCGTTGCGTGTCGATGCGGTGATCGATACCGCGGATCCACGCCGGACGTTCCGCGAGGCGGCGCGCAACGTCACCCGCGGCCAGGATCACCGCGTTGGCTCCGTCGACCGGCACACCACAGTCGTGGGCGCGCAACGGCGCGGTCGTGTACGGACGATTCAGCAATTCCGTGGCCGTCACGTTCTCCTTGGCGTAGGCGACCGGATTGGTCAGTGCGTCGCGATAACTGCGCGCGGCGACCTCGGCCATGTCGAGTTCCGTGACGACACCGGCGTCGAGGCAGGCGCGGGCCTGCAGGGCCGCGAGGGCGTCGAAACCCGGCCACAACGGCGTGACCATGTAGGGATCGGCCTGCAGGTTGAGAATCCGGTCGATGGGTCCGGAGGTCGTCTTGCCGTTCGAGAAGACCAACGCCACGTCGCATTCACCGGTTTGGATCTTCACCCACGCCTCGTACAGCGCAAGTGCCCCGTCGCCCTCGACGTGACTCTCGATGATCGGAGGCCACGCCCCGATGGCGTCGACGGCGGCCACGAAACTGAACGGCTGACCGCTCATGTAATCGCAACTGCCGTGGCACCAGAAACCGATCTCTTTGCGGTCGATGCCCACTTTTTCGATGACCTCGTTGATCACCGGAAGGATCAATTCGACCGAGGTGAGGACGGTGCCGACCTGATTCGGTCGCTGCGCCGCACCCACGATCGCCACGTCGCGCCGGGCCATCAGCTGGCCCCCGCTTCGCTCGACATGTCGCGGTCGGGCTCACCCGTCGGACGGAAGTGGGCGATGCTCTCGAGCGTCGGTCCCCACTCACTGCGGTCCTTCCACACCGGTTCGACTCGCATTCCGATGCGCACGTCGGCGGCCTCGCACTCCTGGATCAGATGTTGCATCGAGATGTCGGCGCCGTCGAGCAGGATCTGGGCCGCCACGTAGGGCAACTTGATCTTCTGTCCGAGGAACGGCACGTTGACCACGCAGAACGTGGTGATGGTGCCGCGCGGGCCGACGCGCACGTCCTCGCCGAGGATCCGCGCGCACTTGGGACACACCCCGTTTCGCGGCGGGAAGTACACGAGCGAGCAACCCGGACACCGTTTGCCCACCAACTCGCCCTCGAGCAGTCCGTTGAGGTGACTGGTGGCGTTCGGACCGGCCGACCAGTTGTAGGTGACCGAGATCGGCTGCCGCAGTCGCAGGATTCCGTCGGCCTCGCTCATGACGCCCCCTCAAGATCGAAACACGCGATGTCGCGCACGCCGCCGTTGCGCTCGGTCGCCCAGCGCACCTTCACCCGCGCACCGGTGCGCATCCGCTCCATCCCGCCGGCGTCGACCGCGGGCAGCATCGGCACGTCGGCCCCGTCGAGGGTGATCATCGCCCAGGCGAACGGCCGGTCGAGTGGCTGGTCGGGCTGGGGCACCGATTGCCAGGCCCAGGTGACGACCGTTCCGGTCTCGGCGAGGGTCACCCACTCGTCGAGCGGGCGTCCGGTCAGCGGGTCGAACTCGGCCGGCGGGAAGTAGACGCGACCGTCGGATCCCCGGGTGCCCTCCAGGCGGCCCTCCTGCAATGAGATGAAGAAGCGCGAGAGCAGGGTCCCCACCGTGCGCTTGTAGGGATAGGCGACTTCGAGGGGCGCGACGAAGACTCCGTCGGCACCCGAAGTCGACGGCGTTGCGGATGTCGACACGGAGTCGTGCTTAGCATCCCCGGGTCGATCGGCGCACCTCGGTCGACGGCCGCGCCCTGTTCACGGCACGAACGTGCTTGCTAGTGTCGCGAGTGAATCGGGACGTGGGGGTCCCGGTCGGTTTCAGGGGGGATCATGATCAGGAATCGTTCCACGCGCGCACTGCTCACTCTGGGCGTCGTCGCGGTCATCGCCGTCGGCTGCTCGAATCGCGAGGAAGGTGGCGACACCGGAGCCGCGCCGTCCACCGAGGCGCCGTCCACCGAGGCGCCCGCGAATTCGGAGGCACCCACCACCGAGGCGCCCGCCGGCGAGATGTTCGGCGACATGGCCAGCCCGTGCGGCCCCGCCACCGATGCCGGGGTGCCGACCATCGCCGACGGCCAGAACGGTGGCGACACGCTCAAGATCGGCACCGCCACCGACCACGGCTACGAGGCCGCCCCCGGCCTCACCGTCGAGATGCTCGACGCGGCCGAGGCCTTCGCCGGTTGGTGCAACGAGCAGGGCGGTATCCGCGGACTCCCGATCGAGATCGTCGACCTCGACGGCAAGTTGTTCAACGTTCCGGCGGCCACCGAGCAGGCCTGCGCCGAGGTGTTCGCCATGGTGGGTGGCGGTTGGGTGTTCGACAACCAGATGTACCCGCGGTTCCACGAGTGCGGAATGATCTCGTTCCCCGGGTACGCGGTCACCGCCGAGGCGTCGATGGCCAACGGTCGCGTGCAACCGATCCCGAACCCGCCCAACAAGAAGCCGGCTTCGTGGTTCATCTGGGCCAAGCAGTACCAAGCCGAGGCGATCGGCAAGCCGGCCATCATCTACGGCGACTTCGTGAGCACCAAGATGGTCGCCGAGCAGATCAAGGCCACCATGGCGGCCCTCGGTGGATTCGGCGATCCGTTGATGATCCCCACGAACCCCGCCGGTGAGGCCAACTGGACGCCGTTCGCCCAGCAGTTGAAGGACGAGGGCATCACCATGCTGTCGGTCGTCGGAGAGCCCGGAAACATGGTGTTGCTGTACAAGGCGATGCGCGAGGTGGGCTACGTGCCCGAACTGGTGTTGAACGACGCCAACCACTACAGCGACCAGATCGTCGCCGAGGGCAACGCGCAGTCGACCGAGGGCCTGCGCGTGCGCACCGTCTACTCGCCGTTCGACGAAGCCGACAAGAACCCGGCGCTCGCCAAGTTCCTCGAGATCATGGAGACCTACAACCCCGACGGTCGCATCGCCGGCCTCGGCCAACAGGCGATGTCCGCCCTTTTGCTGTTCGCCCAGTCGGCGAATGCGTGCCTCGACGCCAACGACAACGTGCTCGAGCGCGAGTGCGTGCTCGCCGAGGGCAAGAAGGTCACGTCGTGGACCGCGGGTGGCCTGCACGCCGAGTCGAACCCCGGTGGCAACGAGCCGCCGAAGTGCGGACTCATCATGGGCGTCGTCGACGGCACTTGGAAGCGCATCTACCCCGAACTCGGCGGTGCCGACGACAACGGTGGTGGGTGGCACTGCGACGAGAACGGCGCGGTCGACATCGAGGGCGACTTCGGAGACGTCTCCGTGGCCATCGATCCGACCCGACCGAACTGAGTCACGGCTGACCCCGACGTGAACGGATCGATCGACCGCTGATGCAGGAACTCCTGACGTTCACCATCATCGGTCTGTCGACCGGCGCGATCTACGCCGTCGTGGCGAGCGGTCTCGTCGTCACCTACACGACGTCCGGGATCTTCAACCTCGCCCACGGTGCGACCGGCATGTTGGCGGCGTTCACCTACTGGCAATTGCGCTTCGACTGGAATCTCCCGGCTCCGCTGGCGTTGTTCGTCACGCTCTTCGTGTTGTGTCCCCTGTTCGGGATCGTCACCGAACGTTTCGTGATGCGCGGGTTGCAGGGCACGACCGAGGTGGTGCGACTGTCGGTCACGGTGGCGTTGTTCGCCTTCATGATCGGATTGGCCAACTGGATCTGGCCCAACGACGCGAGTCGCGAGGCCTTCCAGAAGTTCTACGAGGGGAACAGCATCTCGATCGGCGGGTTCAACGTCAGTTGGCACCGCCTCATCACCTTCGGCTGCGCCGTGGTGGGGGCGATCGTGTTGCGCATCGTGCTCTACAAGACCCGAATGGGCGTGGCGATGCGCGCGGTGGTGGACGACCGCAGTCTGACCGAACTCAACGGCGGTCGGCCCGACCGGGTCTCGATGTTCGCCTGGGGGATCAGCGCGTCGCTCGCCGGACTCGCCGGAATCCTGCTCGCCGGCGACCAACAGCTGAACATCGAGCCGCTCGTGCTCCTCGTGATCAATGCCTACGCCGCCGCGATCATCGGCCGCTTGCGGAGCCTGCCCCTCACCTTCCTCGGAGCCGGGTTGCTCGGGTTGCTCGACGCCTATTACCTCATGATCTCCGACGAATCGTGGTTCCCGCAGACCGCGTTCGGATTCTCGCTGTCCGGCGTGCGCGCCGCCATGCCGACGATCGTGTTGTTCATCGCCCTGCTCGCCCGGCCACAGAGCCGCCTGAAAGTCGGCACCGTCAAGTTCCGCGAGGAACACCGGGTGCCCGAGTGGAGGACCGCGATCCTCGGAGCAGTGGTGTTGGTGGTCGTCGTCGTCGGCATCTCGGGGATGTTGACCCGCGCCAACACTCTGCTTCTGCTGAACGGGCTCACCTTTGCGATGGTGACGCTGTCCTTGGTGCCGCTCACCGGTTACGCCGGTCAGATGTCGCTCGCACCACTCACGTTCGCCGGCCTCGGAGCGATCGCCATGTCGAAACTCCCCGGCAACGGCAACATCCTCACCTTGTTCGTGGCGGTGGCGATCGTCGCGGTGGTCGGAGCGATCGTCGCCCTTCCCGCCTTGCGACTGTCGGGCATCTACCTCGCGTTGTCGACGGCGGCGTTCGCGGTGATGGTGAGCAAGATGGTCTTCAACCAACGCCAGACGTTCCAGACGGGCAACATCAGCGTGCCGGTGTTGAAGGTTCCCTTCGTCACCATCGACACTCCGCGCGCACGATTGATCCTGGCTTCGGTCGTCTTCGCGTTGCTCGGACTGCTGGTCACCGCCGTGCGACGCAGTCGACTCGGGAGACGCTTGGTGGCGCTCAAGGACTCACCCGCCGCCGCGGCCACGCTCGGCATGAGCCTCACGCGCACCAAACTCGCGGCGTTCGCCATTTCGGCCGCCATCGCGGCCTGTGCCGGGGCGCTGGCCGGCGACAAGGTGAGCCCCCAGCAGTACGAGTTCACCCAGAGCCTGCCCATCGTGTTGCTCGCCGTCGTCGGCGGCGTGGGTTCGGTCGCCGGAGCGTTGTTCGGCGGTTTGTTGCTCGGCGGCAACTCGGTTCTGGCGACCATCGTGCCCACCGTCAAGAATCTGACCAAGATCGGCCCGGGAACCATCGGAATAACGCTCGGTCGCAACCCGCAGGGAGCGGCGGCCCAGATCGGAGACGCGTTCCGTCCGATGATGCAACGCGGGCGACTGGTCGGTGTGGCGTGTGCCGGAGCCTTCGTCATCTGGGCTCTCACGACCGTCGACGCACTCTCGCACTGGTCCTTCTTCGTGACCATGATCGTGTGGACGCTGGCTGTCGCGCCCAACCTGCCGAATCTCGCGTCGGCCGAGCGAGGTCGCCGCATCGTGGCCGGTGCGTGGCTCGCCGTCGGCCTCGGCGTCGCCGGCGGGATCGATTGGAGCACCGCTCTCGACGCGACCGGCAAGCGAATCATCGTCACCATCGGACTCGTCGCATTGTTCGGTGTGGGCGCCCAACGCCTCACCGAGAATGCGCCACGCGTGCACGTCGCCTCGCCGGACCTGGCCGGACTCGGGGTCGCGTTCACGCGCGAGGAGATCGAAACGGCGGAGCAGAAGATCGGTGTGGTGATCTGATGTCGCTGCTCGAGGTGCGTGGAGTCATGGTTCGCTTCGGAGGTGTGATGGCCGTCGGAGGAGTCGACCTCGAGGCCGAGGTCGGTCAGGTCACCGGCTTGATCGGTCCGAACGGTGCGGGCAAGACGACTCTTTTCAACGTCATCAGTGGCATGCAGGAACCGACCTCCGGTCAGGTGTTCGTCGGAGGGATCGACATCACCCGTGAAGCCCCGCACAAGCGGGCCAAGCGGGGTTTGGCCCGCACCTTCCAACGCCTCGAGTTGTTCGCCTCACTCACGGTTCGCGACAACGTGCGGGTGGCCGCCGAGTTGGCCGCGGTCCCCGACGTCGACGGCACGGTCGACGATCTCATGGAGAAGGTCGGCGTGGCCCACCTCGCCGAGACCGTCGCCGGCGACCTTCCCACCGGATCGGCGCGCTTGGTCGAGATCGCCCGAGCCCTGGCCACGATGCCCCGCCTGTTGTTGCTCGACGAACCGGCGTCGGGTCTCGACGACAGCGAGACCGAGCGACTCGGGACGCTGCTGCGCGAACTCGCCCGCGACGGCCTCGGGGTGCTGCTCGTCGAACACGACATGGATCTCGTGATGCACGTGTGCGATCGCATCCACGTGCTCGACCTCGGCAACATCATCGCGGTGGGCGACCCCAACGAGATCCAGCACGATCGCGCCGTGTTGCAGGCCTACCTGGGGACGGCATGAGCGGCGCACCGATCCTCGAGTTGCGCAACGTGCGCGCCGGCTACGGCTCGATCGACGTGCTCCACGGCGTCGACCTGCGCGTGGGTCGGGGCGAGGTGGTCGCACTCTTGGGGCCGAACGGTGCCGGCAAGAGCACGACCATCAAGGTGATCAGCGGACTGTTGCGCCCGTCGGCCGGCCAACTGATCGTCGCCGGCCGCGACGTCACGGGGGCCTCGGCCAGTTCTCTCGCCCGGGCCGGTCTGTGCACCATCCCCGAGGGTCGCGGGATCTTCCCGAATCTCACGGTGCGCGAGAACCTGTTGATGGCCACCTTCAGCGGACACAAGATGCACGACATCGAGGAGCGCACCTACGGCCGATTCCCGCGACTCGGTGAGCGACGAACCCAGTTGGCGGGCACGATGTCGGGCGGAGAGCAACAGATGCTCTCGCTGGCCCGGGCGCTGGCGACCGACCCGGCCATCCTGTTGCTCGACGAGTTGTCGATGGGACTCGCACCGTTGATCGTCGCCGAACTGTACGCCCAGGTCGCCGCGATCGCCGCCGA
>JBJTFY010000245.1:0-3970 GCA_046093625.1 Actinomycetota bacterium | reverse complement strand
AATCACCTCGGGTCGCGAGCACTATCCCGGGGTATCGCAAGGTCACCGCCGAGAACCTCGATCTGAAGCGTCTCGCCGCCGGTGATTCCGAGGAAGTGCCGAGTGCTCCCTGGCACTTCAAACTGCTGGTCGTGGCGCTTTGCCTGTATCTGGGCTGGCGGATCGTCGACCTCTTCATGTAATTCGAGAGAGAACGGTAGAGTTCGGCTCCACATATTCGGGCTGTGGCGCAGCTTGGTAGCGCGCTTGACTGGGGGTCAAGAGGTCGCAGGTTCAAGTCCTGTCAGCCCGACACGGGGGTTCCCGGGGTTCGTCCCCGGGAACCCGTTTTCTCGTGCGGACCGCCATGTGCAGGGGCGACCCACGACCGTCGCACTACCGTTGCGACATGGCTTCCCCCGGTCGGCGAACATTGTCGGAGTCCGCGTCCAAGGACCTCCTGTGCGGATTCGGCGTGCCGATGGCCGCCGAGCGCGAGGCTCACGATCCCGCCGCCGCGGTGGCGGCCGCCGAGGAACTCGGTCTTCCGGTGGTGGCGAAACTCTGCGGTGACGCCATCGCCCACAAAACCGAACGGGGTCTCGTGCGACTCAAGTTGGCCACGGCCGACGAGGTCCGGCGCGCGGCGACCGAACTGCTGGCCGCGGCGCGACCCGAGGACGGGCCGGTGACCGTCTTGGTGGCCCCGATGGTTCGGGGCAACCGCGAGTTGATCGCGGGGGTGGTGCGCGACGAACAGTTCGGCGCCAGCGTGATGCTCGGGGTGGGCGGCGTGCTCGCCGAGGCCGTGGCCGACGTGGTGTTCCGTCCCGCTCCGCTCGATCGAATCACGGCCCACGAGATGATCGACGATCTGGCGACCCAACGCATGCTCGGAGAGTTCCGGGGTGAGGCCGCCGTCGACCGCGAGACCTTGGTCGACGTGCTCGTCGGCCTCGGTCGACTCGCCGACGAGCGACCCGACGTGGCCAGTGTCGACGTCAACCCGTTGATCATCCGCTCCGACGGAACCCCGGTGGCCGTCGACGCCCTCGTCGAGATCGCCCCGGTGACGACCGCGGTGGCTTCGGTTCGGCCCCGGCCGTCCGACGAACAGTTCCGCGCGTTGTTCGAACCGCGCGGCGTGCTGGTGACGGGCGCCTCGACGCATCCGGGCAAGTTCGGATTCGTGTCGTTGCACAACATCCTGGCCGGCGGTTATCGAGGGGCCCTGTACGGAACCAACCTGCAGGGCGAGACGGTGCTCGGGATCTCCACCGTGGCCGACATCGCCGATCTGCCCGATGGTGCCGTCGTCGATCTCGTCTTCGTGTGCACGCCGGCGTCGGCGAATCCCGACTTGTTGCGCGCGTGCGCGAGCAAGGGGATCAAGGCGGCGTTCCTCACGTCGGCGGGTTACGGGGAGGCCGGTGAGCAGGGTCGCGCCGCCGAGCGCGAGCTGGTCGCACTGGCCGACGAACTCGGCATCTTGTTGGCCGGTCCGAACGGACAAGGTGTGGTGAGCACCCCGGCGAATCTTTGCGCCCAGATCGTCGCCCCGTATCCGCCCGCGGGTCGCATCGGTGTGGCGAGCCAGAGCGGAAACTTCGTGTCGTCGTTCATGAACTACGCCCGTGCGTCCGGTGTCGGCATCAGTCGAGCGGTGTCGGCGGGCAACGCCGCCGCGGTGACCGTGGCGGACTACCTCGACTTCTACGCCGACGACCCCGAGACCGCCGTCGGACTCGCCTACGTGGAGGGCATCGTCGACGGTCGCGGCCTCATGACGCGACTGGCGTCGGTCGCGGCGCGCAAACCGCTCGTGCTCGTCAAGGGTGGCGCGACCGAAGGCGGAGCCAAAGCCGCGGCATCGCACACGGGGGCGTTGGCGGCCAACGACAAGGTGTTCGACGGTTTCTGTCGCGCCGCCGGGATCACCCGGGCGCAGACGGTCGAGGAGGCCTTCGAGGCGGCGGCCACCTTCGCGACCCAGCCGTTGCCCGCGGGTCCCAACGTGGTGGTCATGACGACCGCCGGTGGATGGGGGGTCGTGACCTCCGATGCGATCACCCGCGACGGGGCCCTCGAACTGATGGACCTGCCGAGCGATCTGCTGGCCGCGATCGACACCAAACTGCCACCCCGATGGAGCCGCAGTAACCCGGTCTACTGCGCCGGGGGCGAGACGCGCGACACGATCCCCGAGGTTTTGGAGATGATCGCCACCCACCCCGAGGTGCACGCGGTGATCTACCTCGGCATCGGAATCCAGTCGAACCAGGCGCGACTCATGCGCGAAGGAGGGTTCCATCCCGATCACGGCCTCGACCGCATCGTGGCCTATCACGAGCGCCAAGACCAGCGTTTCGCCGAAGCCGCCGACGAGCTGTCGCGACGAACGAACAAGCCCATCCTCACCGCCACCGAGTTGGCGACGGCCGACCCCGACAACCCCGGACCGGCGACGGTGCGGGCCACCGGTCGCTTGTGTTACCCGTCCGGAAACCGCGCGGTGACCGCGCTCGGTCATCTGTACCGCGCGGCCCGACATCACGAGCGTCGGGGGTCGATCGGGTGAACCGACCCCGCCGTCAGGCGAGCAATCCGGTCGCCTTCCTGCTCTTCGTCGCGGCGTTCCCGGCGGTGGTGTTGTTCGGGGCGTGGCGGATCACCTCCTCGCAGGACGACAGCGCACCACCGGCGCCCGACGCGGTGGCCGAACTTCCCGCCGAACGCCCGCAGTCGCCGGTGCTCACGTTTCGGCGCACGCCGGCGGTGTTGGCCCGCGAGACGTCGTCGACCGCGTTCGAGAGCGCCTTGCGTCCGCTCGGTGGTGCGGTGCTGCCCGGTTCGTGCGCCGCGGTCTCGGTCGACGGTGTCTTGGCGTTGTCGGATGGCATCGACACGGCGGTGACGCCCGCCAGCACGTTGAAGTTGATCGTGGGAGCCGTGGCGCTCCAAGTACTCGGACCCGATCACGTGTTCACGACCGAAGTCAAGGCCGAGTTGGTGAACGGTGCGGTCGGGTCGCTCTATCTCGTGGGGGGCGGCGACCCGATGCTCGCGGCGGCGTGGTATCCCGACGACGTCGCCTTGAACAAGTTCCCGCAACAACCGGCCACGTCCCTCGAGGCTCTCGCTCAGGCCGTCGTCGACGCCGGAGTGCGCCAGATCGGAGGGAACCTCGTCGGCGACGCCTCCCGTTACGACAATGAGCTGTACGCCCCGACGTGGCCGATCACGTCCCGTGCCTCGCAAGGCGGACCGATCGCCGGTCTCGTCGCCAATGACGCCGCCGTGTACTCGACGCGCACCAAGACGACCGATCCCGCCGCGGGAGCGGCCCAGGAACTGTTGCGTCTGCTCCAAGAGCGTGGTGTCACCATCACCGGGTCGACGACGTCGGGCGCCACGCCGGCCGGTTTGCCGGTGGTGGCATCGGTGTCCTCGGCGCCGTTGATCCAGATCGTCGGCGAGATGCTGCGCAACAGCGACAACAACACCGCCGAGATGTTGTTGAAGGAGATCGGGTACGCCTCGCGCCAGAGCGGCACTCGTGCCGCCGGGATCACCACGGTGGTCGAGACCCTGGCGACGTGGGGGGTCGACACCAACGGCTTCGTCATGGTCGACGGTTCCGGATTGTCGAGCGAGAACAAGGTGACCTGCGCGACCTTCTTGTCTCTGTTGAACCGCTACGCGCCGGGCGACCCGCTGGTTTCGGCGATGGCGGTGGCCGGTCAGACCGGCACCCTGGCGTCGTACTTCGACGGCACCACCCTCGAGAACCGTTTGATCGGCAAGACCGGATCGCTGTCGGACGTGAAGGGTCTGGTGGGCTTCGTGCCCGTCGACGGGGGATCGGTGATCCGCTTCGTGCTCCTGCTCGCCGCCCCCGGCATCGACGACGACGGCGCATTCCGGCCGATCTGGGAGGGCCTGCTCGGGTCGGCCTTGGCCGATTACCCGTCGGGTCCCACGGTCGACGAAC
>JBJTFY010000244.1:0-5407 GCA_046093625.1 Actinomycetota bacterium | reverse complement strand
CCGAGAAGGGGGCCGCGACGGGTTCCGGGCCGAGCGCCACCGACCGTGGCCCCGGCCACCGCGGCCAGGGCCAGGACACACAGCAGTTGCATCGCCGGTCGAACTCCGATCAGGATCCCGACGAGTCCGGCCGACAACGGGTAGCCGACCGGGAAGTCGACGAAGGGAATGCGTCCACCCCGGGTGACGAATTCGACCGCGTCGAAGTTGGAGAACGACGGCGCGAGCTGCGAGGTGAACGGGTGCCCGTCGGCCACCGCGCGGGCTCCACTCCAGTACGAGACCGTGTCGAGCAGGTGGACGATCCCGTGCCGGAACTGGATCATTCCGACGACCGCGGCGACCGCTGCGGCGAACAGACCGATGATCACGGGTTCATCGAAATGTCGCCGTCGATTCCGCGTCACCCGACGATTCTGACAGGATGTCGGCATGTCATCCGATGATCGCGTCTCCATCTCCATTGCCGACGGTGTCGCCGACGTGCGTCTCAACCGTCCCGACAAGCGCAACGCCCTCGACAACGAGATGTTCCTCGGTCTGGCCCGCGCCGGCGAACGGCTCGCGTCCGACCCGAGCGTGCGCTGCGTGGTTCTGTCGGGGGAGGGCTCGTCGTTCTGTGCCGGCCTCGACTTCGGCTCGTTCCAACAGATGGCCGGAGGCGACCGCGCCGCCGCCGCCGCGAGCGAGGGAAGTCCGGGGAGCATGAGCCCGGGTCGCATCACCCATCTCGGTCAACAGGTGGCCTGGGTGTGGCAGGAGATCCCGGTTCCGGTGATCGCGGCGGTTCACGGTCACGCGCTCGGTGGTGGCATCCAGATCTGTCTCGGCGCCGACATGCGCATCGTGCACCCCGACACACAGATGTCGGTGCGCGAGGTTCATTGGGGTCTCGTGCCCGACATGACCGGCACACTGGTCTTGTCGCGTCTGGTGCGCCCCGATGTGGCCAAGGAACTGACCTTCACGGCGCGGGTGTTCGACGGTCGTGAGGCCGTCGCACTCGGATTGGCGACCAGGCTCTCCGACGACCCGCGGCGCGACGCCCTCGCCATGGCCGCGGAGATCGCCGGACGCAGCCCCGATGCCGTTCGCGGTGCCAAGGAGCTCTTCAATCGTCTCGCGAACGACGGTGCCGCCGAGCAGTTCGCCGAGGAGCGTCGGGTGATCGGATCCTTGATCGGTCGCCCGAACCAGGTCGAAGCGGTGATGTCGAACTTCGAGAAGCGACCCGCCAAGTTCGTCTGACGGTCGCACCCCGACCGACCCCCGTGGCGGGTGGCATGAATCACCCGCTCCCGGTCCAATCGGCCCCGGTGGGACGGGGGTTCGGGCGATAGGGTTGGCACCAGCCGATCGGGCCAGCGTCGTCCCGAGGGTCTCCAGATGTCGAACGTCGCCGTTCGCGGACCCGAGAGAGAAGACGATGCAACCCAATTCCACGCCGTCCGCGCACGGCTTGTACGACCCGCGCTTCGAGCACGACGCCTGCGGAGTCTCGTTCGTCGCCGACATCGGCGGTCGGGCCAGTCACGACATCGTCGCGCGTGGTCTCGGGGCGTTGTGCAACATGGAGCACCGCGGAGCGACGGGCGCCGAGGCCGACACCGGTGACGGAGCCGGCGTCTTGATCCAGGTGCCCGACGCGTTCCTTCGTGCCGTCGTCGATTTCGAGTTGCCGGCCCGAGGTTCCTACGTGGTCGGCATGGCGTTCCTCCCGGCGGCCGAGACCGACGCCGAGAAGGCGCAGTCGTCGATCGAGTCGATCGTCGCCGACGAGGGCCTCGCCGTTCTCGGATGGCGTTCGGTGCCGACCGATCCGTCGACGCTGGGCAGTGGCGCGCGCGCGGTGATGCCCACGTTCAAGCAGGTGTTTATCGTCGATCCGCGGGGTGCCTCGGGGATCGAACTCGACCGGAGGGTGTTCGTCGCCCGCAAGCGCATCGAGCACGAATTGCCGACCGAGCAGAAGACCTACTTCCCGTCGCTCAGTTGTCGGACCCTCATCTACAAGGGCATGTTCACGACGCCGCAACTCGGGGCCTTCTATCCCGATCTGGCCGACGAGCGGGTCGAGAGTGCGCTCGCGCTCGTGCACAGCCGGTTCTCGACCAACACCTTCCCGTCGTGGCCGTTGGCCCACCCGTATCGGTTCATCGCCCACAACGGTGAGATCAACACCGTTCAGGGCAACCGCAACTGGATGCGCACCCGGGAGGCCTTGCTCGCCTCGGATCTCATCCCCGGACTCGAGCGCGCGTTCCCGATCTGCACTCCCGGAGGCAGCGACTCGGCCTCTTTCGACGAAGTACTCGAGTTGCTCCATCTGGGCGGACGGTCGTTGCCGCACGCGGTGTTGATGATGATCCCCGAGGCGTGGGAGAACCACGAGACGATGGACGCCAAGAAGCGGGCGTTCTACCGGTTCCACTCGTCGCTGATGGAGCCCTGGGACGGTCCGGCCAGCGTGGCCTTCACCGACGGCACCGTGATCGGCGCGGTGCTCGACCGCAACGGGTTGCGACCGAGTCGCTACTGGGTGATGGACGACGGCCTCGTGGTGATGGCCTCGGAGGTGGGGGTCCTCGAGATCGACCAATCGAGAGTGGTGCGCAAGGGTCGCCTGCAGCCGGGACGAATGTTCCTGATCGACACCGCCGAGGGCCGCATCGTCGACGACGAGGAGATCAAGCAGTCGCTGGCGGCCGCCCAGCCCTACGAAGAATGGCTCGCCGACGGATTGGTCGAATTGTCCGACCTGCCCGAGCAGGAGCACATGGTCTACAGCCACGACAGTGTGCTGCGCCGTCAGCAGATGTTCGGTTACACCCACGAGGAACTCAAGGTCATCATCGCCCCCACCGCCAAGACGGGCACCGAGCCCATCGGGTCGATGGGAACCGACACCCCCATCGCGGTGTTGTCGGAGCGGTCGCGCTTGTTGTTCGACTACTTCCAACAGTTGTTCGCCCAGGTGACGAACCCGCCGCTCGACGCGATCCGCGAGGAGGTCGTGACGAGCGTCGGCTCGACAGTGGGTCCCGAATCCAATCTGTTGGCTCCGGGTCCCGAGAGTTGCCGACAGTTGGTGTTGCCGTTCCCCGTGATCGACAACGACGAGTTGGCGCGCATCGTGCACGCCGACGACGACGGATCGCACCCCGAGTTGCACGCCCACGTCGTCTCCGGTCTGTACCGCGTGGCGGGCGGAGGCGAGGCCCTGCGTCAGGCGCTCGACGACATCCGTCGTGACGTTTCGGCGGCCATCGACGCCGGGGCGAGCGTGATCGTCCTCTCCGACCGCAACAGCGACGAGGTGTTGGCCCCGATTCCGTCGTTGCTGCTCACGTCGGCGGTGCACCACCACCTGATCCGGGAGAAGAAGCGCACCCAGGCCGGTCTGTTGGTGGAGTCCGGGGACGCCCGCGAGGTGCACCACATGGCGTTGCTCATCGGATTCGGTGCCGGTGCGATCAACCCCTATCTCGCCTTCGAGTCGATCGAGGACATGATCCGCGAGAACCTGCACGATCTCGGTGCGGTCGATCCCAAGGCCGCCGTCAAGAAGTACATCAAGGCCTCGGGCAAGGGTGTCCTGAAGGTGATGTCGAAGATGGGTGTCAGCACCGTGGCGTCGTACACCGGCGCCCAGATCTTCGAGGCGATCGGACTGGCCTCCGACCTCGTCGACGAGTACTTCACCGGCACCGTGAGTCGTCTCGGTGGCATCGGTCTCGACGAGATAGCCGCGGAGGTCGCCGCGCGTCACGCGGTGGCGTACCCGAGCAACCCGGAGCGCCGCGCGCACCGGAAACTCGAGCTCGGTGGCGAGTTCCAGTGGCGTCGCGAGGGTGAGTATCACCTGTTCAATCCGGACACCGTGTTCAAGTTGCAACACGCCACCCGTGCCAAGCGGTACGACATCTTCAAGCAGTACACCTCACTCGTCGACGACCAGTCGAAGCATCTGGCCACCTTGCGCGGTCTGTTCGAGTTCGACGCCTCGGGTCGCACCCCGGTGCCGATCGACGAGGTCGAGAGCGTCGCCGACATCGTTAAGCGCTTCTCGACCGGTGCGATGAGTTACGGCTCGATCTCGGCCGAGGCCCACGAGACCCTGGCCGTCGCGATGAACTCGATCGGCGGCAAGAGCAACACCGGAGAGGGTGGCGAGGATCCCGATCGCCTCTACGACCCGACGCGGCGCTCGGCGATCAAGCAGGTGGCCTCGGGTCGGTTCGGCGTGACGAGCGAATACCTCGTGAACGCCGACGACCTGCAGATCAAGATGGCCCAGGGCGCCAAGCCCGGCGAAGGTGGCCAGCTGCCCGGACACAAGGTGTATCCGTGGGTCGCCAAGACCCGTCACAGCACCCCCGGTGTGGGCCTCATCAGCCCGCCGCCGCACCACGACATCTATTCGATCGAGGACCTCAAGCAGCTCATCCACGACCTGAAGAACTCCAATCCGTCGGCGCGGGTGCACGTGAAGTTGGTGGCCGAGGTCGGAGTCGGCACGGTCGCGGCCGGGGTGAGCAAGGCCAAGGCCGACGTCGTGTTGATCTCGGGTCACGACGGTGGCACGGGCGCCTCACCGTTGACGTCGTTGAAGCACGCCGGAGCGCCGTGGGAACTCGGACTCGCCGAGGCCCAGCAGACGTTGTTGCTCAACGGCTTGCGCGATCGCATCGTGGTTCAGGCCGACGGCCAGATGAAGACCGGTCGTGACGTGGTGATCGCCGCGTTGCTGGGAGCCGAGGAATTCGGATTCGCCACCGCGCCGCTCGTCGTGAGTGGTTGCGTGATGATGCGGGTCTGTCACCTCGACACCTGTCCGGTCGGTGTGGCGACGCAGAACCCGGTGTTGCGCGCGCGGTTCAGCGGCAAACCCGAGTTCGTCGTCAACTTCTTCGAGTTCATCGCTGAGGAGGTGCGCGAGATCATGGCCGGTCTCGGCTTCCGCACCGTCGAGGAGATGGTGGGGCACAGCGAGGTGCTCGACACGCGGGGTGCCGTCGATCACTGGAAGGCCCGCGGTCTCGACATCTCGCCGATCCTGGCCACCGCACGTAACCCGTACGGCCAGACGATGCATCGCAGCGTCGCGCAGGATCACGGGTTGTCCGACGCCCTCGACAACGACCTGATCGTCGCCGCGGCGTCGGCGATCGAGACGGGACAGCCGGTGCGATTCGCACGGCCGATCCGCAACGTGAACCGCACCGTGGGCACGATGTTGGGCAACGCCGTCACCAAGAAGTGGGGTGGGGCGGGGCTCGCCGACGACACGATCAGCATCGACTTCACCGGCTCGGCCGGTCAGAGTTTCGGTGCCTTCGTGCCCAAGGGAATCACCCTGCGTCTGGCCGGTGACGCCAACGACTACGTGGGCAAGGGGCTCTCGGGC
>JBJTFY010000243.1:0-2146 GCA_046093625.1 Actinomycetota bacterium | reverse complement strand
TTGGCCCGGCCGCTCTCGCTCTCGGCGATCCATTCCTTGGCGAACTTGCCCGACTGGATCTCCTTCAGGATCTTCTGCATCGTCTACTTGGTGGCCGGCGTGACCACGCGCGGTCCGCGGGTGAGGTCGCCGTACTCGGCGGTGTCGCTGATGCTGTAACGCATGCCCGCGATCCCCTCTTCGTACATGAGGTCGACGATGAGCTTCACCTCGTGGAGGCACTCGAAGTACGCCATCTCGGGCTGGTAACCCGCCTCGACCAGCGTCTCGAAGCCGGCCTGCACGAGCGACGTCACGCCGCCGCACAACACGGCCTGCTCACCGAACAGGTCGGTCTCGGTCTCCTCGGCGAAGGTGGTCTCGATCACGCCAGCGCGCGCGCCGCCTATGGCCGACGCGTAGCTGAGGGCCAGTTCCTTGGCACCACCCGTGGCGTCCTGGTGAACCGCGATGAGCGCCGGCACTCCGCCGCCCTCGGTGTACGTGCGTCGCACGAGGTGTCCCGGTCCCTTGGGCGCGATCATGATCACGTCGACGGTCTTGGGCGGGCGAATGCGCTTGAAGCGGATGTTGAAGCCGTGCGCGAACGCCAGGGCCTTGCCCTTGCGCATGTGCGGCTTGATGAACTCCTCGTAGGTCGCCTTCTGCTCGGTGTCGGGCATGGTGAGCATGATCACGTTGCCCCACTTGGCCGCCTCGGCGATCCCCATCACGGTGAGGCCCGCAGCCTCGGCCTTGGCCGCGGACTTGCTGCCCGCACGCAGACCGACGACCACCTGAACACCCGACTCCTTCAGGTTCAGCGCGTGCGCGTGTCCCTGCGAGCCGTAGCCGATGATCGCGACCTTGCGGCCCTTGATGATGGAGACGTCACAGTCACCGTCGTAGTACCGCTTTGCTGCCATGGGTCAACTAGCCTTTCCGTGTTTGGCGGCCTTGAGGCGCGCCTCTTTGTCGAGCTTCGGAAGAGCCACCCGGCCCGTCCGCTGTAGTTCCACGATGCCGTAGCCGCGCAGAAGTTCCTCGAAGTCGTCGAGTTTGTCGGGACTTCCCTCCAAAGACACCGTGATGGCCTCGACTCCGACCGCCAGGATCTTGCCCTCGAAGATGTTGGTGAGCTCGACCACCTGGCCGCGGTCCTCGGCGGGAACCCGAACGGTGGCCATCAAGAGTTCGCGCTCGACCGACCGACGGGGGTCGAGTTCGCTGATCTTGACCACGTCGACCAACTTGAACAGCTGCTTGACCACCTGCTCGAGCGGCGCGGACTCGACGTCGACGACGATCGTGATTCGGCTGAGCATCGGGTCCTCGGTGGGGGCCACGGCGAGGCTGAAGATGTTGTACCCGCGACGGGCGAAGAGCCCCGCCACGCGGGCCAGCACTCCCGGCCGGTTCTGGACGAGCACCGACAAGATGTGATGGGCCGGTTGACCCATGGTGTAGGCGTTGGTGCTCATCGCAGGAACTCCCGTCGATCGTTCTGGTCGGGGTGGAGGAGCACGTCGTCGTTGCTGAAGCCGGCCGGCACCATCGGGAACACCTTCTCACCGGCGTCGACGCGGAACTCGACGACGACCGAGCGGTCGTCGATGCTGTTGGCCTTCTCGATGGCGGGCTGAACCTCTTCGGGGCTCTCGACGCGGATGCCGATGCACCCCATCGACTCGGCCCACTTCACGAAGTCGGGCAACTCGGGCGACAGGTACACCTCGCTGTAGCGCTCCTCGTAGAACATCTCCTGCCACTGGCGAACCATGCCGAGGTACGAGTTGTTGAGGATCGCCACCTTGATGGGGATGCGCTCGACGCTGGCGGTGACGAGTTCCTGAGCGGTCATCTGGAAGCAACCGTCACCGTCGACGGCCCACACGGTGCGATCGGGACGACCGACCTTGGCGCCGATCGCCGCCGGCACCGAGAAACCCATCGTGCCGAGACCACCGGAGTTCACCCAGGTGTACGGCTCGTTGAACTTCCAAGACTGCGACGACCCCATCTGGTGCTGACCGACACCGGAGCACAGGATGGTCCCCTCCGGGGCGCCGTCGCGCAGTTGCTCGAGGCAGTACTGAGGCTTCAGCGCGTCACCGGGTTCGCTCGGCGAGTAGTGGAGCGGGAACTGTTCGCGCCATCCGCTGACGCG
>JBJTFY010000242.1:0-2970 GCA_046093625.1 Actinomycetota bacterium | reverse complement strand
GGGGCACACTCTACTCGGTCGACGAGGTGCGGGCGTTGTGCGACGCGGCCCACGAGCTCGGGCTGTTCGTGCACGTCGACGGAGCGCGCATCGCCAACGCCACGGTCGCTCTCGGCGGCACGCGCGAGACGTTGCGTTCGTTCACCACCGACGTCGGCGTCGACGTGGTGTCCTTCGGCGGCACGAAAAACGGGATGATGTACGGCGAGGCCGTGGTCTTCTTGAACCGCAGGCTCGCCGAGTTCGCCGGCTACGTGCGCAAGCAGATCACCCAGTTGCCGTCGAAGTTGCGCTACGTGTCGGCCCAGTTCTCGGCGCTGCTCGACGGCGATCTCTGGCTCGCCAACGCGGTGCACGCCAACGACATGGCCCGTCGCCTGCACGCCGCGGTGGCCGAGCGCACCGACCTGACCGTCGGGCCCCCGGTGGTCAACAGCCTCTTCCCCGCCTTCTCCCCCACGGTGTCCCCCGCCGCGGTCGAGGCCCTGCGGGCCTGGTCGTTCTTCTACGACTGGGACCCCCACCATCGTCAGGTGCGCTGGATGACCTCCTGGGACACCACCGAGGAGGACATCGAACGATTCGTCGTCGGCCTCGACCACCATCTGGGCTGATTCCTTTGGGCTGATTGGTCGATCGACACCTAATTGACCGCGCGGTCATTTACCCCTAGGGTTCGGGTGGTTCGGACGGGGGTTCGGATCGGGTCGAAGGGGGTCATGTGTCGACGGTCGACATCATCATCACGCGTCAGCAGTCCGACGACGCCTGGATGGCCAAGGGCGCCTGTCGGGGCATGACGCACCTGTTCTTCCCCTCGACGGCCGAACGACCCCAAGCCCGCGATCGTCGCGAGGCGATGGCCCGCGCGGTGTGTGAAGGCTGCGGAGTCCGCGACACCTGTCGCGACTTCGCGCGCCACAATCACGAGTACGGACTCTGGGGCGGCGAGAGCGAGGACGAGCGGCACGAAGCCGGCTTCCGTTTGATCGCCCCCATCGGCATTCGCGCCGCGTCCTGATCATCGGAGCACCCGCGACGGTGCGAGACTCGGTCATGCAGTCGGTGACCCAGCATCGCGCCGCGGTCGAAGTCGCTTGGGCGGCCTTCGGTGATCCGCGTTCGATCGTGGCCATCCACGACACCAGTCCCCGGGTCTCCACCAACTCGGTGTACCGCATCGACCTCGCCGGCGACGGTGCCGCGAGTCGGGTGTTCGCCAAGGTGTCGAGTTACGGCTCGTACTTCTTGTTCAGCGAGGACCACGACCGACTCTTCCGCTGTCGTCGCTTGCTGGCCGACACCCGCTTCGCCGATTTTCTCGCTCCGGTGTTGGGTCACGGCGACCGCCCCTTCACCCACTACGACGGACGCTTGTGGGTGGCGTTCTACGACGAGGCGCGTCGCGGCGACGCACTGCCTCCCCAGTTGAACCTCGATCAGACCCGTTGTCTGGCCCGCGAGATGGGCGAGTTCCACGCGGCCTGCACCGCCATCGCGCCCGGGATTCCGGCGACGTCGAACTCCATCAAGTCCGACGCGATCCATTTGCTCGACTTGCTGTCGAGCCCGTTCGCACCCCGCAACTTCGATCTCGACGCCGAGCACATCGGCCTGCTGTGGCGCCACACCCACGATTTCCTGCTCGAGCTCGAACGCATCCGCTACGACTCGTGGACCCGTGTTCCGATCCTCGTCGATTGGAACCTCGGCAACTTCGCGGTGCGGCCCGAAGGCGACGGATTTCGTCTGCACTCGCGCTGGGACTACGACTGGTTCCGGGTGGAATCGCGAATGCTCGACTTCTACTTCTTGTCCCGGGTCTCGTCGGCCACCGGAGACCGGACCCACTGGACGTATTCCCCACACACGCTCGTCGAGCCCTCGTTCGTCGAGTTCGTACGCGCGTACCACGCGGTCAATCCCCTGAGCGAGGACGAGGTGCGCTTCCTCCCCTCGGCCTTCGCATTCTTCATCCTGAACTACGTCGTTCGCGAGGGGGCCCGTTTCTTCCGGCCCGACCTGTGCGCCAAGTTCCGCCACGACGCCGCTCGGGTGTATCTGCCCGCACTCGCCCGCCTCGACATCGATCCTCTCCTGCGAGCGGTGTCGTGACGCGGGGTTGCCGGCCGCCGGCTCGTCGGGGTTCAATGATCCCGTGAGCCCGCACTCCTACGACGTGGTGGTGGTTGGCAGCAGCAACCTCGATCTGGTGGCGTCGGTCGAGCGCCTCCCCGCACCGGGCGAAACCGTTCTCGGTCGCGACTATGCCGAGCACGCCGGAGGCAAGGGATTGAACCAGGCCGTGGCGGCGGCCCGCGCGGGGGCCGACACCGCGTTCATCACGTGTCTCGGCAACGATCACGCCGGGGACACCCTGCACAGTCTGATGGTGGCCGAGGGGGTGGCGTCCTACATCACCGACGTCGACGTCCACACCGGTCGGGCGCTCATCAACGTCGACGAGACGGCGGAGAACTCCATCGTCGTGATCCCCGGCGCCAACGCCCGACTCGGTATCGCCGTCGTCGACGCCCACCGCGATCTCCTCGCCCGGGCCTCGGTCGTGCTGTGCCAGCTCGAGATCCCGCTCGACTCGGTGGAGGCGGCGCTGGCCATCGCCCGCACCGGTGGTGCGCGCACGATCCTCAATCCCGCACCGGCCGCCGAACTCCCCCGTTCGCTCGTGCAACTCTGCGACGTGATCACGCCCAATCAACACGAGTTGGCGTCGTTGGGCGGAACGTCGGCGTTGCTCGACGCCGGGGTTTCGACCGTGATCGTCACCCTGGGCGCCCGCGGCATGAAGGTGGTCACCCGGGACGGCGAGTTGGAGATACCGCCGTTCGTCGTGCGCGCGGTCGACACCACCGGCGCCGGTGACGCCGCGTGCGGCGCGCTGGCCGCGGCTCTCGGACACGGCTGCGACATCGCGGTGGCCGCCAAGGCGCCGGCGGCCGAGGCGCGTCG
>JBJTFY010000241.1:0-7163 GCA_046093625.1 Actinomycetota bacterium | reverse complement strand
CCCTGCGGATGTGGCTCAGTTGGTAGAGCATCACCTTGCCAAGGTGAGGGTCGCGAGTTCGAATCTCGTCATCCGCTCCAGATCGAGAACCCGGCCCGGCGCCCGCCCGGCCGGGTTCTCGCCTTTCCGGGTCGCCCGTCGATCCGGGGCACGACTTGGCAGGCGGCGCTCCGCGAGGCTCAAGATGGCGGATGCGCCGACTCGTTGCGACCACCGTGGCCCTCGGAGTCCTGTTGTGGGGCGCCGGCGCCGCTCACGCGCACGATCCGATCATCCTGACGCCCGAACAGTCGTCGCCGTCGCTCGGCCCCGTGTTGCCCGACGGCACGGTCTCGTTCGCCTTGTACGGGACCATCGAGTCTCCCGGCGAAACGCGAGGGTTCCGGGTTCGGTTCGTCGACGGCGACGCCCTCCATCTGTCGATCCTCATCCCCGACCTCGGTCCCGAGAACGAACTCCCCGACGACCAACTCCCGTACCTGATCGTGCGCGATCCGAACGGTGTGTCGTCGGAGATCCGCGCCAGTGCGCGCGTGGCCTTTCCCGAACCCTTCACCGGAACGAACTACATCCGGCTCGCCGACGTGTCGGGTCCGGCGGTGGCGGGAGAGTACGAGGTGACGATCACCGGTGATGCCGCCGCTCGGTTCACGGTGTCGGTGGGGACGAAGGAGTTGTTCGGAACCGAGGTGGAGAACGTCCCGAACCGTGACCTCGGCGTGGGCGGCGTCATGGCCTGGTACGCGACGCCGCCGAGCTCGCCGCCACCCACCGAAGCCCCCGACACCACCTCGACCATGAGCAGTTCGTCCATGGTCACCTCGGCCCCCACGGTCGACGAGGCGGCACCGAACGCGGTCGAGGGCGCCGCGTCGCCCGCCACGGGAGGTTCAGGCGCGACGACGGTGGTCGTGGTGATCGCGGCGTTGAGCGGAACGAGCGGGCTCCCGACGCGGGTACCGTGACGTCATGCGGCAATTGTCCGGACTGGACGCGACATTCCTCCACATGGAGTCGTCGACCATGTTCGGCCACGTCTCGGGACTGGCTCTGTACAGCCGCCCGTCGCCCGACTTCGATCCGTATCGGGTCGTGTACGAACGCTTCGAGGCGCTGGCCGGTCGGGTCGAACCGTTGCACCAGAAGTTGTTGGAGGTGCCCCTCGGGCTCGATCATCCGTATTGGATCGTCGACGACGACTTCGATCTCGAGTACCACGTGCGCCATCTCGGTCTCGCCCCGCCCGGTGACGACCGACAGCTCGCCGATCAGGTGGCGCGCATCTTCGGTCGGGCCCTCGACCGGCAACGTCCGTTGTGGGAGGTGTACGTCATCGAGGGACTGGCCGACGGTCGGTGGGCGTTGATGACGAAGTTCCACCACTCCTCGATCGACGGCGGGGCGGGTGTCGTGCTGCTCAACATGCTCACCGACGCCACCCCCGACGCCACCCCCGACCTCACGCCGGTGCCGATCGAACCCGAGCCCACACCGACACCGACCGAACTGTTGCAGCGCGGCGTGTCGAAGTTGGTGGCCAACCCGGTGCGCGCCTTGCGCCTGCAGTTGCGCGTGGCCCAAGGCGTGGCGGACTCGGTGGGCTTCCAGCCCGCGAGCCAGATCACCCGACAGGTGCGCCGCACCGTGCGGGCCATCACGCGTCGTCCCGACGACGAGCACCCGACGGCCGAGGAGCGGGTGCGACTGCCCCTCACCCCGGCACCGCCGACGCCGTGGAACAAGTCGATCACCGCCCATCGCCGATTCGCGATGCGCTCGGCCTCACTCGACACGGTGCGCGCGTTGAAGTCGGCCTCGGGCGGCACCGTCAACGACGTCGTCATGGCCGTGTGCACCGGGGCGCTTCGCAACTACCTGTTGCGCCACGACGCGCTTCCCGATCGTCCCCTGCGCGCCATGGTCCCGGTGTCGTTCCGCACCGGCGACGAGGACGTGCCGTGGACCAACCTGGTGTCGGGCATCATCGCCGACCTGCCCACCGACTGCGACGATCCGCGCGAGCGCGTCCGACGGTGTCACGAGGCGATGGAGACGGCCAAGCGTCAATTCGAGTTGATACCCGCCGACACCATCGCCCAGGGCGCTCAAGCCACGTCGCCGATCCTGGCCACCGCGGCCACGCGGTTGGCCTCGCGCCTGCGCTGGGCCGACCGGGCCAACTTGTTGCCGAACAACGTCGTCATCTCCAACGTGCCCGGTCCCCGCGCTCCGATGTGGCTCGGTGGAGCGCGCATGGAGAACTACATCCCGATCTCCATCGTCACCGACGGCATGGGGCTCAACATCACGGTGCACAGCTACCTCGACCGACTCGATTTCGGTCTCATCGCGTGCCGCGAGTTGGTTCCCGACCTGTGGGACCTCCTCGACATGCACTTCGACGAGATCGCGTTGTTGTGCGACGCCTACGGCGTGTCGATGACCGACTGAGATCGCACCCCGTCTATCGTCGAGGGCGAGGAGGGACCGATGAGCGATTGGGACGAGTTCGGTGACGCCGTCGACTTCGCCGTTCGACACATGGCGGACGATCCCGACCCGATGAACGATCGCGAGCGCGCCGACGCCGACCAGTACGTCCTGCGCATCGTGGCCGCCACGGCACAGAGTTCGACGTTGCGCCTCGACCCCGACCGACCGGAATTCCTTCCGATGCTCGAATCGGTGCGCTTCCTCGGCGCGGCCGGTCCCGACATCGACTACGACGTCGCCGCCCTGCGGCCCGGAGGCCGCTACCGCATCCGGGGTCGTCGGGGCGGGGCGACGTACGTGGGTATCGCCGTGTACGCCGGAGCCGGTGCGGCCGGAGCGACGGCCATCGTGCAATCCGTCGACGTCGACCAGGTGGTGGCGTCCGACGGCTCGTTCACCTTCGAGATCGACCATCCGGAGTCAGCGCGCGTCATCGTGCGCCAGTACTTTCACGATCGCGGCAGCCAGCCCCGCGGAGAGTGGACGATCGAACGTCTCGATCGCTCCTCCTCGGGAACGCCCGCACCGCCCACGGTCGCCGAGATGTCCGGCCGGGCGGCCAACGTCGCCAAGTCGATCCGTTGGAACGCCCAACTGAACGCGCTCTGGACACCGCAACGGCGCGCGCACCCCAACGAATTCGTGCGTCAGACCTCCGACGACATCGTCGCGGCGGTGCCGAACCCCGACGTCACCTACTCGTTCGCGTGGTGGAAGCGCCGCGACGACGAGGCGGTGGTCATCGATCTCGTGCCACCGACGACGAGCTACTGGTCGCTGCAGATCTGCGACCGTTGGTTCCAGTGTCATCCCGACCGGCGCACGAACCTGAACGACCGTCAGATCGTCGCCGGTCCCGACGGCGCCGTGCGTTTGGTCATCGCCGACGGCGACCCCGGGCATCCGAACTGGCTCGATGCCGCCGGACACCGAACCGGGACGGCGTTCTTCCGGTGGTTGCACGCCGACATCGCCGAGCAGCCGCGGTGTCGGGTCGTGTCGGCCGACGAGGTCGCCTGATCCGGGCTCAGTGGGCGGCCGGTCGGACGTAGAACCCGCGGTTCCAGTCGCGGCGTTGCTCTCCGTCGACCGAGATGCGCCATTCGTAGGCCCGTCCGGGGGGCAGATGAAGTTGCGGAATCTGCACGGCGAGGTTCTGGTCGACGTCGGCGCCGGGACGGGTGTTCTCGGAGCGGTCGACACGGAAGGCGATCTGGAGTGCGAGGGGATTTCCGTTCACCACCGCCGGTCGACCGTCCTCGTCGACCAATTCCGCCCGGATGACGATCTCGCGCCCGGTCATGTCGTAGGGGACCTTGGCGAGGAAACCGAGGGCGCTCGCGAAGGCTCCCGGACCGACCTGGCTCCAGCCGGCGCCGGCCATCATGATCTTTCCGTCGTGAGTCACCGCGTAGTCGGCCAGCACCACTTGCAGTTGGATGGTCATCGCCGCAGGTTAGTGGCGGGGGTGAGACCGGTACCGTGGCGTCGTGCTGCGTGGCGACTCCGAGAATCAACTCGTGCGCACCTTTCGGCCGCGTCGCCGTCGTCTCGGTGCCGAGATGGAGGAGGTGTACGAGCGCTCGCGTTCGTCGTGGTCGCTCGCCGAGACGGGCGAGGTGCTCGACCCGCGGGCGATCCTCGTGGGGTGCGATCGAGTGGTCCTCGAGATCGGGGCGGGTCGCGGTGATCTGGCGATCGACGTCGCCCATCGGCAACGCGACCTCGGGGTGTTGGCCATCGACGTGCACACCCGCGGTATCGCGAACATGCTCGCGGGGATCGAACGGCACGGGTTGACGAACCTGCGGGTCGTCGAGGGAGACGCCCAGGTGTTCGTGAATCGCCTCGCCGACGACTCGCTCGACGAGATGTGGGTGTTCTTCCCTGATCCCTGGCCCAAGGCCCGTCACCGGAATCGGCGCTTGCTCCGCGACGACCTGATCGGTCGGCTCACCCGTCCGTTGCGGGTCGGCGGAGTGCTGCGGTTGGCGACCGACATCGAGGACTACGCGCTCACGGCCACCCGGGCGCTGGCCGCCCACGGCTCGTTCGGCCCCGCCGTGCCGGGCCGGCCGGACTGGCGCATCGAGACCGTGTTCGAGCGTCGTGGAGCGCGCGACGGACGCGGCACGCTCGACCTCGCGTGGACGAAGGTCTCACAACCCCAGTCGTGAGCCGGCGTCGAGGTCGTCGGCGGCCGAGAACGCCCGGCGCACCAGCGAGTCCATGAGCGCCGCTCCGCGCTCGTTGGCGGTGTCGAGGGTGAGAATGCTGGCGGCGAACGAGGTGCAGTAGAAGAGCACGCCCTCGGCGTATCCCTGCACGATCCGCTCGGGGTCGGCCCATTCGTGCGGGACGCCCTGAGCGCGCATGCCTCGGCAGTAGCGGTCGATGAGTTCGTCCTGCATCGCCCGACGCATGTCGGTGGGCAGGTTGGTGCCGAGGAAGTACACGAGATCGGTGGTGCTCGGCGCCCGCATCGAGAGTTGCCAATCGATGAGCGTCATGGAACCGTCGGGTGAGTAGAACATGTTGTCGAGGCGGAAGTCGCCATGAATCAGGGTGCACGGCCAGTCGGTGTATCCGGTTATCCACTTCTCGACCATCGGCGCGAAGGTCTCGCACCACGCCAACACCCGAGTGGGAAGTGAGTCCCTGTACCGCTCGAGGAACATGGGCCAGCCGACGGGGAACATGGTGCCCACCGAGGCCGTCATGGGGTCGTCGATACTCGGCATCCAATCGAGCGAGGCCAGATCGGGGTGATCGAACCACTGCCCGTGGAGTTGGGCGGCGGTGTCGATCGCCGTGCGCGCCTGGTCGGGGGTCGGTCCGGCCACCTGATCGCCGGGTTTGGCGGGGCTCAGATCCTCGAGCACGAGCGCGTAGGGATCCGCCGAACTGTGCAGGCAACGCGCCAAACGCACTCCGGTGACGCGCTGGGCCACCTCGGTGTAGAAGCGGTGTTCGCGCTCCCAGACCCGCATCATCTGGCCGATCATCTGGCCGCCCGGGTCGGAGGTGGGCAGTTTGACGATCACCGAGTCGGGCACTCCGGTACCCCGCAACGAAACGCGGGCCAGCTGACCCATGAAACCCTCACCCGAGCCGATGACGGTCGCCGAGAAGTCGTCGACGCGACCTCCGAGAACGGACGAGAGCCACGCGGCGTCGATCTCGGACAGAACCTTCGGTGTGTCAGGCATCGACATCACCTCCCCCGGGCAGATAGTAGGTCCGGTCGAGCGGTCGTTCGGACATCGCCGACGGTTACGGTTTCATCGTGCTGTTGGACGACTTGCTCGCCGTGGTGGGGCCGGCGAACGCCTTCGACGGCCGCGGCACCGGACACGTCGTCGATTGGACCGGTCGTTTCGTCGGCCACAGCGACGTCGTGGTGCGGCCGGGGTCGACCGACGAGGTGCGCGAGGTGCTGCGCATCGTGCGGGCCCACGGTCGCTCCGTCGTGCCCCAGGGAGGCAACACCGGCCTCGTCGGAGGCTCCGTGCCACTCGGCGGCGAGGTGGTCCTCAGCCTCGTGCGACTGAACCGAGTCGGTGCACCGAATCGCGCCACCCGACAGATCGAGGTGGGGGCGGGGGCCACCCTGGAGGAGGTCCAACGCGCGGCCGGTGCGGTCGGCCTGCGCTACCCGATCGATTTCGGGGCCCGGGGATCGGCCACCATCGGGGGCACGATCGCCACCAACGCCGGAGGGGTCAACGTGTTGCGGTACGGGTCGACGCGCCACCAGGTCCTCGGCCTCGAGGCGGTGTTGGCCGACGGTTCGGTGGTGTCGACGATGTCGGGTCTGGTGAAGGACAACACCGGCTACGACCTGCGCGGGTTGTTGTGCGGCAGCGAGGGAACTCTCGGCGTGATCACCCGCGCGGTGTTGCGCCTCGTGCCCGCGCACGACCGTCACGCGACGGTGATGGTGGGTTGCGCGACGGTCGACGAGGCGATGGCGGTCGTCGGGAGGGCCTGCGCGATCAGTGACGCAGTGGATGCGGCCGAGCTGATGTCGCGCCGCGGGGTGGCGTTGGTGACCTCCGTGACCGGTGTCCCCGCACCGTTCGCGGCCGAGTGGTACGTGCTCATCGAGGCCTCGGCCACCGACGATCCGAGCGACGCACTGCGCCGAGCCGTCGACGGACACGGGCAAGTCGCCGTCGCCGACACCCCCGAGCGTCGCCGGGCCCTGTGGCGACTGCGCGACGAGCACACGGCGAGTATCGCCACCCTCGGGACACCACTGAAGTACGACGTCACGGTGCCCCTCGATTCTTTGCCCCGGTTCGTCCGTGAGGTGGGCGACGGGGTGGCGGCCGTCGCGCCGGCGACCGAGACCATCGTCTTCGGTCATGCCGCCGACGGAAACCTGCACGTGAACGTCGTCGGGGCCGACGCCGACGATCACCGTCTCTTCGACGCCACCGTGCTCGGAGTGGTGGCTCGTCACGGCGGCAGCATCAGTGCCGAGCACGGTGTGGGCACGGCCAAGCGGGAGTGGTTGCACCTCACGCGCTCGGTCGACGAGATCGCGACGATGCGGGCCATCAAGCGTGCCCTCGACCCGGAGGGTCTCTTGAACCCGGGCGTGTTGCTGCCGTAGACGCGTTCTACGACGTCAGCTCGTCATACCGCCGAGCCCCACGAGCCCGCGC
>JBJTFY010000240.1:0-2653 GCA_046093625.1 Actinomycetota bacterium | reverse complement strand
CGTGAAGCGCATGTTCACGGGCTCTGGCCTGCTCGTCACCCTTGCGGTGGCGTTGACGATCTTCCTGATCCCGCAGATCCTCTCCAACAGCTTCCCGCAGCTCTTCCTGCAGCGGCTGTTCGACAGCTTCACGAATGGCGCCGCCTATGCGGTGACCGCCATCTCGCTGGTGCTGATCTTCAAGGCGACGACGCTGATCAACTTCGCCCAGGCGAACATCGGCATGTTCGGCGCCTACTTCGTGTTCCAGTTCGTGACCCACAACAACTGGCCCGTCGTGGCCGGCATCGTGGCGGCGATGGTGCTGATGGCGGTCGGCTCGGCGGGCATCGAGCGGGTGCTCGTGCGTCCGTTCGACCCGAACGACCACCTGCCCGTCGTGCTCATCACCTTCGGTCTCGCATCGATCTTCGAAGCGGTCGCCGGTGGTGTGTGGGGTCTCGAGTTCCACGCCTTCCAGAGCCCGTTCCCGGCCAAGCCGGAGGACTTCATCAGCGTGGCGGGTGCTCGTCTCCGGTACGACACGATCGGCACGCTGGTCGTGATGTTCCTGATGATCGGGGTCCTGTTCCTGCTGCTGAACAAGACCAAGGTCGGCCTCTCCTTCCGGGCGGTGTCCTCCAACGTCGAGTCGGCCCGACTCGTCGGGGTGCGCACGGGCCGGACGCTGCAGTTCGGTTGGGCCCTCGCCGGTGCGCTCGGCGCACTCGGTGCGGCGCTCGTGGCGAACAAGACGCAGCTCGAGCCGGCGTTCATGGCCAAGCTCGTCATCTTCGCCTTCGCGGCGGCGGTGCTCGGCGGCCTCGACAGCATCGGCGGCTCGGTGATCGCAGCGTTCGTCGTGGCGGCGATCCAGAGCCTCGTGACCGGTTACGCCCAGAACTACCCGGGCCTGACCTGGCTCAAGTCCAACTTCGCCCTGGTGCTCGCCTTCGTGGTGATCCTGGTGGTGCTCCTTGTCAAGCCCAACGGTCTCTACGGCACGAAGAGGATCGAACGAGTATGACGGCGACGACGGTTCAGCAGGGGCAGGGTGGGCGTCCCACCCCGCTCACCTTCTACCAGGGCACGCCCGGGCACCGGATCTACCAGGTGGTCGGTTGGGCATTCCTCGTGGTGCCCATGCTGGTGCTCCCCTACGTGCTGCCCGGCTTCCGGGTGAGCCAGCTCGCCCAGGCGATCGGCTGGGGTGTCGCGATCCTCGGGATGAACCTGGTGATCGGCTACTCGGGCCTCATCTCGCTCGGGCACATCGCCTTCACCGGCCTCGGTGCGTACGTGACGGCAACGCTCATCAACGAGTCCCGCTGGGACATGTGGATGACCTTGCCGGTCGTGTTCGTGCTCTGCTTCCTCTTCGGTGCGCTGATCGGCTTGCCGGCGTTGAAGATCAAGGGCCTGTATCTCGCCCTCGTGACGTTGGCGCTCGCCTACACCTTCCCGATCCTCACCAAGATCGAGGGTGGCGGTATTGCCCGACGGACCGGTGGCGACAACGGCCGGACCCTGTCCGAGGTGCTGCAGCCGCCGGGGTGGGCCGAGAGCCTGCTCGGCATCGGTGGTAAGACGCCGCCGGAGCAGGAGGCCATCTACAAGTACGCGTGCTTCGTCCTGCTGGCGGTCGCGAGCTTCTGGATCGTCCGGAACCTCATGAAGTCGGAGCCGGGTCGTGCGATGCTCGCCATCCGTGACAACCAGATCGGTGCTGCGGTCAGCGGTGTCAATCTGAACCGTCACAAGGTGACGACGTTCGCCATGAGCGCCGGTATCGCCGGCATCGGCGGTTCGATGATCGCTGTGGTGTTGAACTCGGTCGGTCCGACCAGCTTCGACGCCAACTACGCGATCCTCACGCTCATGGGGCTCGTGGTCGGTGGCGTCGCCACCCAGCACGGCTGCTGGATCGGTGGTCTGGTCGTGGTGTTCCTCCAGGACCTCGCCCCCCGTGCGGTCGGTCGGTTCGACGTCGACGTGGTGTACGCCCGTGCGCTGTTCGGTGTGGCGCTCGTGCTGATCGCGTTCTTCGCCCCGGGCGGCATCGTGTCGCTGGCCCACAAGCTGAAGCGCAAGGTGGTCACGGTGCTGCCGGCGGTTCCCGACCCGGCGGGTGGCAAGGCCTGGGTCCCTGCGGGTGCGGCTCGGCAG
Source organism: Actinomycetota bacterium (assembly GCA_046093625.1). Lineage (GTDB taxonomy): Bacteria > Actinomycetota > Acidimicrobiia > Acidimicrobiales > Ilumatobacteraceae > Casp-actino8. Next base: position 508 of record JBJTFY010000240.1, on the reverse strand, counting down.
GCGGGTGCGACGAAGGCCGAGTCGAAGCTCGACCCGCTCGCAGCGGCCGGTCTGGCTCTCGGGTTCGTGTCGTTGCTCCTGCCGTTCTTCGCTGCGCCGATGATCACGCGGATCCCGGCTGCCGGTGCGGTCGGTCTCGGGGTGACGCGAGAGAACAGCTCGAGCGCGGGGCTCTCCCGTGGTGCGTCGGTGCTCGGGTTCTTCGGTCTCACGATCGGCATCGTCGCCGTCCTGGCGAAGATCTCGCCTCACTGAGTTCCGCTGTCGATGCCCCGGTCGCGGCGTGCGCTGCGGCCGGGGCATCGTCGCGTCCGGACGACGTTTCGTCGCTCCGACGTCACGACTTCGTCACAGTTCTGCTACATTGTTCGGAGTGACATACGTCACGACACGGTGCACGCCCGGCGTGCTTCGACCACAAGGGGATACTGCGTGAAGCGTTCACGACGGAACATGCTGGGGGCCGCACTCGTCGGTCTCTCGCTCGTCGCCACCGCGTGTGGCGGCG
>JBJTFY010000239.1:0-5733 GCA_046093625.1 Actinomycetota bacterium | reverse complement strand
ACATGGGGGCGGGCATCGGATTCATGGGTGAGGTCGGGCGACTCGAGGTGACCTACGCGGGCGGCTCGGGTCCGGCCACGGTCATCGCCAAGATCCCCACCCAGGACACCACCGTGCGAGGCCTGCTCGGCCCGGCCCGGGTGTTCGAACGAGAGGCGCGGTTCTACCTCGACGTCGCACCCATGCTCGACGTCGTGCCCCGAGCGCACGGCGTGGTGGCCGATTTCGAACGCGACGACTACGTGTTGCTCCTGCAGGATCTCGGACACCTGCGGGTCGGAGATCAATCGGTCGGCGTGAACGCCGCCGAGGCCAACGCCGCGGTTCGGGCCCTCGCTCGCTTCCACGCCCACTTCTGGCAGTCGTCCGATCTCGACGCGATCGGCTGGATGCCGCGCATCAACGACGAGGGCATGAAGATCGGGAGCGAGATCTACCGAGCCTCCTTGCCGGGGTTCCTGCAGGTCTTCGCCCACGCGATCGACGACGACATGGTCCCGATCATGGAACGCTTCGCCGACAACGTGCACCAGTTGCTCGACCGGTTCGCCGCGATGCCCACGACGATCGTCCATTTCGACTACCGCCTCGACAACTTGTTCTTCGGTCCCGGCGACGAGGTCTGGATGATCGACTTCCAGGCCTGCAGCAAGGGTGGCGGGGCGTTCGACCTCGGCTACTTCATCAGCCAGAGCGTGCCGGTGCCCGTGCGCGAGGCCGAGGAGGCCGCCCTGTTGCGCTCGTACCACGACGAGCTTGTCGCCCGCGGCGTCAAGGACTACTCGTTCGACCGACTGACCGACGACTACCGCGTCGGCGTGCTCTACGGATGGATCATCCCGGTCTACGCGGTGGGCACCCTCGACTCGTCGAGTGAACGGGCGATGGCACTGTGGACCGAGGTCATCAAGCGCGCCCAGTCCGCGATGCGCCACCACCACGTCCACGATCTGATGCTCTGAAGCGCCCCGACGGGCGCGGTGGTCAGGCCTCGGGAAGCGGGAAGTGAATGCCCGGGATTCCCATTTCCATGACCTGATACCAGTCCGGACGCGGCTGCACGCCCGGGTAGCCGGCCCCGATCTTGGGAGCGGTCTCCTTGTTCCACTCGTGGTGGATCGGCGGGATCTGGTACGTGCCGTTGCTCGCGTTCGTGCCGCCGTCGACGAGCAGGTCGTGGCCCGTGATGTAACTCGCGGCGTCGGAGGCCAGGAACATCACCGGTCCGACGATCTCGTTCAGCTCGCCGATGCGACGCATCGGGGTGCGGCTCGCGATCCACTTGTCCATGCCCATGCCTTCGAGCGCCGGGCGCACCATTTCGGTGATGATGAAACCCGGCGACACGGCGTTGACCCGCACGCCGCGGTCGGCCCACTCGCATCCCAGTTGTTGGGTGAGGTTGCGCAACGCGCCCTTGGCGGCGGTGTACGCGATGATGTTCAGCTCGTTCGCCCCACTACCCATGATCGAGCAGATGTTCACGATGTTGCCGCTGCGCCGCTCGAGCATGTGACGGCCCACCTCGCGCATGTACATGAACGCGCCGTTGAGGTCGATCGACAGGATCCAGTTCCAGGTCTGCATGTCGTACTGCTCGGGAGCGATGCCGCGCATGTCGCTCACTCCGGCGTTGTTGATCAGCGCGTCGATCTTGCCGTGCTCGGCGATGGCGGTCGCGACCACCCGGACGACGTCCTCCTCGACCGCCACGTCCCCCGGAGCAACCGTGACCTTCGAACCGAGCGCGCGACAGCGGGCGGCGACCGCCTCGAGCATGTCCTTCGAGCGGGCCGTGAGTACGAGGTCGGCCCCTTCCTTGGCGAACCCCTCGGCGAATCCCTCGCCCAGTCCGTACGACGCACCCGTGATGAGAACCGTCTTGCCGGTGAACTGACCCATGACTACCCCCTGCTCTGCCACCGATCGTGGTGGGACGACCCCGAGATCCTAGAGCAGGTCCTCGCCGAGGCTCACCTCGGGGAGATCCATGTGCACGAGACCGGCCAACATCGCGTCGACGTCACCGTCGAACGCGGCCCGACGCATCTCGTCGATGGTGCGACGACTACCGAGCAGCCGCAGGGCCTCGAATGAATCGGCGCGCAGGGTCAAGGTCGGATCGCCCTCGCCGACCACGTGTTCGCGACCGTCGATGACCGCACGGAAAGCCCCGAGGCCGGTGCGCTTCAGGTCGCCTTTGACGAGTTGCATACCCAACTCGGCGGCCAGCACCACGCCGTCGGATCCGCGATCCCCCCGACGACCGGCGGCGGTGAAGAGGTCGTGCTCGTGGACGACCGTGTCGTAGGTGAGCGTCCACAACTGTTGCGGCACCGCGTCGATCATCGCCTCGAAGGCCGGGGCGTTAGTGGCCCATTCGTCGACGACGCTCGACAACGAGCGCGTGCGACGACTCTCGATCTGGGCGTCCACCCAGGCCTGGGTGTCACCACTCGGCCGATTCCCCGAACCGAGATCTGTGGCGATCCCCGTCACGTGCGAGAACAGGTCCTTGATCGTCCAGGCCGGGCACGCCGCAACGATCGTGGTGGCGTCCTGATCGCTCAACTCGCCCGCTAGGGACATCATGCGCAGACGCGCGTTTCGGTACTCGCCACCCATCGTGTCGGTCATGCGAGCAACTTTTTCATACCGACACCGAGGCGGGCGACGTGGACGTCCGGTTCGGCCCAACCGATGCGACTCGGTGCCTCGACCGACCAGGGGATCGCGCACCCCGACGCCCGCAGAACCTCGATCACCGCGACGAGGTCGAACTCGCCGTCCCCGGGGGCGCGGCGACTCGCGAGACAGTCGGTGTAGTAGTCGTCGATCTCGGGCACGATCGGTCCGTCGTTCATCTGCACCCCGGTGATCAACTCGCCCGGGATCGCGCGCAGGAGATCGAGATCGCGGGCCCCGCGCTCGTGGTGCCACACGTCGACACACACTCCACCATTCGACCGACCGGCCCCCTCGACGATGCGCAAGGCGTCGGCGGCCGAGAAGATGTCGTTGAACGGCAGGAACTCCAGTCCGAGCACGAGACCGTGCTCGGCGGCCCGGTCGCACAACGACCCGAACGCGCGCGACGCCGACGCGGGCTCCCCCGCGGGTCCGATGACCTGGAGGTACCGACATCCGAAACGATCGGCCATGCGCCAGGCCGCGGCCTCGAACGTGGCGGCCTTGTCACCCCCACTCCCGTCGACCCCGAGTCCCGAGACGACCTCGATCTCGGCCAGACACACCCCGTGGCTCGCGAGGAGCTCGCGTAGGTAACCCTCGGCGCGGCCTTGCTTCTCGAGTTCGAGGTACTGCCCGACGTAGAGGCCGATACCGCGGAAACCGTTCTCGGCGGCCAAACGCACCCGATCCTCGATGGGGTGCATCGGAGCCAGGCTGAAGTGACTGAGGATCAACTCTTCGGCACCGAGGGTGCGCGGATTAGGTTGGTTCACACGTTCAGCATCGCACACGGTGCTCGTCGAGGTCAGGGGGCAAAATGTCGAACAACGGTCGTCTCGCCGGCAAGGTCGCCGTCATCACCGGAGCCGCCAGCGGTATCGGCGAGGGCACGGCCCGCCGGTTCGCCGAGGAGGGCGCCAAAATCGTGATGGCCGACGTCCAGGACGAGAGCGGTCGCGCGATCGCCGCCGAGATCGGCGCTCACTTCGTGCACTGCGACGTCACCAACGAGGACGACGTCGCCGGGGCCATCGCGCTCGCGGTCGCCGAGTTCGGACGCCTCGACGTGATGTTCAACAACGCCGGCATCGTCGGCGCGGTCGGACGCATCGGTGAGACCTCGGCCGAACAGTGGAATCGCACGGTGGCCGTCGACCTGAACAGCGTGTTCTTCGGGATGAAGCACGCCTCACGAGTCATGATCGAGCAGGGATCCGGCGTCATCATCTCCACCTCGAGCACCGCGGGAATCCTCGGTGGACTCGGACCGCATTGCTACACCGCTTGCAAGCACGCGGTCATCGGCCTCACGAAGTCGGTGGCCTCCGAATTGGCCCAACACGGAATCCGCGTCAATGCCATCTCCCCGGGCAACACGGTCACGGCGATGACTTCGGCTGTGATCACCGGCGACCACAACAACACCGAACTGGCCACCAAGCACATCACCTCCGGATCCCTGCTCGGAATCGCCGGATTCCCGGCCGACATCGCGAACGCGGCCCTCTATCTGGCCAGCGACGAAGCCCGCTACATCACGGGCCACACGTTGGTGGTCGACGCCGGTCAGACGACCCTGGGTGGCAGCGGTCGCTTCCACCAACAAGACGCCGCCATCATGCGCGAGGCGGGCATCAAGGAAAGAGCCTGACTCAGAGTCGGGGATCGACCAACACCTTCGTCTCGGCCGAGGTTCCACTGGCCAGATCGGCCAAGGCCGCATCCAACCCGTCGAGGGGCACCGTCGACGAGTGCATCGGCTCGGTGCGGAACCGCCCGTCGGCGATCATCCCCATCACCATGTCGAACTCCTCGTGGTTGTAGGCGAGCGCCGACGTTACGGCGATCTCCTTGATCAGCCACGAGCCCGGAGTGATGGGCGCGTCCTCCTCGGCCAGGCCGATGAGGCACATCGCGCCTCCCCGTCGAGCCAAGTCGACCGCCGACTGCACCGCGAAGGGCCGGCCGACGCACTCGTAGACGATGTCGGCCCCCAGACCGTGGGTGAGCTCTTTGACCAACGCGTCGGCGTCGGCTCCCGGGGTCACGCAGTGATGTGCACCCAGTTCGCGGGCCAGGGCTCGACGGCTTTCGTTGGGTTCGACCACGACCACCACCCCGGCCCCGGCGGCGCGGGCCCATTGCAGCGTTCCGAGTCCGATGGGACCGGCACCTTGCACCACCGCCACGTCGCCGAGTCGGATACCGCTGCGACGCACGGCGTGAAAGGCCACCGTGGTCGGCTCCACCTGAGCCGCCTGCTCGTCGGAGAGAGAGGAATGGGCGCGCACCACGCGCGAGGCCTCGACCGGGATGCGCGTCGCGAAACCTCCGTGGGGCGGCGCCCCCGGTTCGCGGCCCAACGCCGACAGGAACGACACCATGCAGCGATCGGCCTGTCCCGCACGACAGGGGGCACAACGCCCGCAGGCCGGCGCGATGGCCACGACCACGCGGTCCCCTTCCGACAGCCCCTTCACGTCGGAGCCCACGGCCGACAACGATCCGGTCCACTCGTGACCACAGATCGCCGGGTTGTACGGGCGACCCGACTGGTAGGCGTGGATGTCGGTCCCGCAGATGCCGCAGAACGCGACGTCGACGACCACCCCGGTCGCACTCGGAGCGGGGTCGGGAAACTCGACCATCTCCAACTTGGACTTGCCGGTGATCAATGCCGCGAACATGCGTCCTCCCCCGTCGAACCCTCCCGACACTACGACAACGATCCGAACCCGAGCGAACGCCTACAGTCGCCCCATGAGCCTGATCGCTATCGAAGCCTCCATCACCCTGAACGACCCCGCCGTGCGTGACGCCGCGGTCGCCGAGTCCGCCAAGTACCAGAAGGCCACTCGCGACGAGGAGCCCGGTTGTCTGGTGTACTGCTTCGCCGCCGATCCCTGCGTGCCCGATCACATCCAGGTGTACGAGTTGTGGGCCGACGAAGAGTCGTTGGCCGCGCACTTCGATCACCCCAACTACCACAACATGCGCGAGATGCTCGGGCGTTACGGATTGAAGTCCGCGGTCAGTCGCAAG
>JBJTFY010000238.1:0-8287 GCA_046093625.1 Actinomycetota bacterium | reverse complement strand
GCGGACAGGCGACGGGCGAACGCGGCGCCCATTCCCGAGCCCCCACCGGTGACGACGACCACCCGACCATCGAGCAGTCCGCCCCTCACGCCCGCCACCATGCCGACGACACTAGACCGTGATCCCCGGGCCGGGTCGCCGACTAGCGTCACCTCCATGAGCGACGAGGCGTCCACGGTTCGCTCCCGGGGCATCGCCACCTGGCCGAACCTGATCACCCTCGTTCGTCTGCTCTGCCTGCCGATCTTCGTCTGGCTCCTGCTCGGGCGGGACGACCGCGCCTACGCCGCGTGGCTGCTCGGCCTGCTCGGGGCGACGGACTGGGTGGACGGCTGGGTCGCCCGTCGGTTCGACCAAGTCAGCGAATTCGGCAAGATCTTCGACCCCACCGCCGATCGTCTGATGTTCATCGTGGCGATCGTCTGCATCATGATCGACGGCTCGGCACCGACCTGGTTCTGCGTCGCCGTCCTCGCCCGTGAGATCGTCTTCGGGGCCACGGTGGCGGTGCTCAAACTGTTCTTCGGGATGGAGAGGTTCGACGTGACCTACCTCGGCAAGTGGGCCACGTTCCTGCTCATGTTCGTCTTCCCCGGCTTCGTGATGGGCGAGAGCGCCCTCGGCATCCGGGCCTTCTTCGAGGCCTTCGCATGGGTGGCCGGACCGATCGGGCTGGCGCTGAGTTACTACACCGCCGTCGCGTACGTACCCACCATTCGGGCCAGCCTCGCCGCCGGACGCGCCGCCGACTGAGCGATCACGGCTCCCACCTACCCGGCGATTAGATTGGCGAACCATGAGCGCCCTGCCGACCGAGTTGATGTACACGAAGGATCACGAGTGGGTTCGCTTGACGGGTGACGTCGCCCGCATCGGTATCACCGACTTCGCTCAGGACGCCCTCGGTGACGTCGTGTACGTGCAGGCGCCCGCGATCGGCTCCGTCGTCGCCGACGGCGAGTCGTTCAGCGAGGTCGAATCCACCAAGTCTGTTTCCGACATCTACGCGCCGCTGGCCGGAACGGTGAGTGCCGTCAATCCCGCGCTCGAGGCCGACCCCTCCCTGCTCAACTCCGACCCGTACGGTGAAGGTTGGATCTGCGAGATCACGGTTGATCCCGCGACCGACCGGTCGCACCTGCTCGACGCCGGTGGCTACGCCGCTCTGATCGGGGTCTGAGATGTCGGTCTGTTGCACCAAGTGCGGTCACAAGAACGGACCCGACGCGTTCTTCTGCAGTTCGTGCGGCCACTCCCTCGAGGTCGACGGCGACAAGACGGTGGTGATCGCCAAGGTCGACCCCCTTCAGGACGCCCCCGGTCCCCACGACAACGCCACGGTCGATTTGCGCACCCTGCCCACCAATTCGGCGACGTTGATGGTGCGCAGCGGCCCTCAGGCGGGGGAGCGTTTCGTGTTGACGACGGCCTTGACCAAACTCGGTCGACACCCCGAGAGCGACATCCGCCTCGACGACATCTCCGTCAGTCGTCGACACGCCGAGATCGCCCGCCAGGGCGAGGAGTACGTGTTGCGCGACGCCGGTTCGCTCAACGGCACCTACGTGAACCAGAAGCCGGTCGAGTCCGCCGTTCTGCAACAGGGCGACGAGATCCAGATCGGTCGCTTCCGATTGATCTACCTCGGCCCGGCCGCGTGAGCATCGCGACATGAGCAACAGGTCCGCCTCCGAGCGTCCGTACCTCTCGATCGGGGAGGTTCTGGGTCTGCTGCTCGAGGAGTTCCCCGACATCACCATCTCGAAGATCAGATTCCTCGAGAGCCAGGGTCTGATCGTCCCCGAGCGCACGACGAGTGGCTACCGCAAGTTCTACGACGACGACGTCGATCGTCTGCGCTACATCCTGCGCGAGCAGAAAGAGAAGTTCCTCCCGTTGCGCGTGATCAAGGACCGCCTCGACACCCCGCCCGAAGGTCTTGCGCGCGACACCCCGCGCGGGATCAAGAACGTGGCGGTCGAGCCCGAGCCGCCGGCGAAACCCGACACCCCCAGCAAGGCCCACCCGGCGTCGCGGGCGGTGAAGGCCGTGCCGGCGATCGTCGACAAGTCTCCCAAGCGCCCCGCACCACCCGACCCATCCGACGCCGTGGGCCGACCGGCGACCTACTCGCGCGACGAGATCCTCGCACTGTCGGGCCTGTCCGACGCCGGACTCGGCGAGCTCGAATCCTTCGGACTCGTCGCCGGCCACGGGGGACAGGGCTTGTTCGACGAGCACGATCTGGCCATCGCCGAGGTGGCCCGGGGCTTCACCGAGGCCGGCATCGACATCCGTCACCTGAAGGCGTGGAAGACCTCGGCCGAACGTGAGGCCGGCCTGTTCGAGCAACGCGTCCTTCCGGTGCTGCGTCGTCGCTCGCCCGAATCCCGCGACGAATCCGACGAACTGCTCGACGAGATGTCCGACCTCGGGGCCCGTCTGCGGGCCATCCTCGTGGCCCGCGCACTCGGTCCGTTGCGCGACTCCCGCTAGTCAGAGAACGCACTACGCTCGCCCCATGGTCGACCTCGAACTGCTGGGAGTCCGTTTCGAGGTGGTCGGCAACACACCCGTGATCCTGTTGCGCGAGCGCACCGGCGATCGACGGGTCCTGCCGATCTACATCGGAGACCCCGAAGCGCGCAGCATCCAGTGGGCCATCGAAGGTCGCTCCGCACCTCGGCCGTTGACCCACGACCTCATCGTCAACCTGCTCGGAGCCCTCGGCGCGGTTCTCGAATGCGTCGTCATCACCGAGGTCGACGACGGGGTCTTCCACGCCGAGCTGGTCCTGCAGACCCGTACCGGCGTCGTGAACGTGTCGAGTCGTCCCTCCGACGCGGTCGCCGTCGCGGTTCGCGTCGGTTGTCCGATCACGTGCACCACCGACGTCATCGACGACGCCGGACGGTTCGCCGAGGTGGAGTCCGGCGACGACGGTTCGCCGGACGACGATTCCGGCGACGACGCGTTGCTCGGGGAGTTCCGCGACTTCATCGAGAACATCAGCCCCGAGGACTTCGAGACCTGACCCTGTGAGCAGGGGCGACACCGTGAACCTCAGGCGGACGTTGATGCCCGGTTCGCCGCGCCGTACCCTTCCAACGCTGTAACTACACCGTTGTGATCGGGATGACTCATGGGCGATTCGAATCAGAACCACTTCAGCGGCACGCAGGCCTCCGAGATCGTCGGAATCTCGTACCGCCAACTCGACTACTGGGCCCGCACCGATCTCGTGCGACCGTCGGTCGCCGACGCCAAGGGCAGTGGGTCGCGTCGTCATTACAACTATCGCAACCTGCTCGAGTTGCGGATGGTCAAGAGCCTCCTCGACGCGGGCATCAAGCTCGAGTCGGTGCGTGAGGTGTTCCGTTACCTTCGTGAGAACCTCGATGCCGACCTCACCACGGCCCATCTCGTCATCAACGGCTCGTCGGTCGTGCTCTGTCGGGGCGACGAACTGATCGACGTCGTGCGACGCGGTCAGGGAGTGCTCAACTTGCTTCCGCTCGCTCAAGTGAAGGACCAGGTCGACGGGCGCCTCATCGAGATGTTCCCCACCTCGGCCGCAGTCGTTCGACGCGCGGTCTGAGCCGTGAAGGTCTCCCCGCTCGACCGCGTCCATCGGGCGCTCGGAGCCCGCATGACACCGTTCGGTGGCTGGGACATGCCGTTGCAGTACGAGAGCGGAACCCTGGCCGAACACCTGGCGTGTCGCGAGTCGGCCGTGGTGTTCGACGTGTCCCACCTCGGAACGGTGCGCGTCGAGGGACCCGGGGCCAGAGCGCGACTGCAGAGTGCGTTCACGAACGACCTCGACAAGATCCGTCCGGGGCGCGCCCAGTACACCCACCTGCTCGACGCGGGCGACGCATCGGTGCTCGACGACATCATCGTCTGGTGGATCGACGACGAGGTGTTCGATGTCATGCCCAACGCATCCAACACCGACCGCGTGATCGACGCGATCGGTGGGGTCGACACCACGGCGACCCGGGCCGTGTTGGCGGTTCAGGGTCCCCACGCGCGTGATCTCGTCGCGTCGGTCGTCCCCGAAGCGGGCGATCTCCGCAAGTTCGGCGTGAGTCGTTTTCGTTGGCGGGGACACGACGGGGTGATCGCGGGAACCGGGTACACCGGTGAGTCCGGGGTCGAGATCGCCGTGCCCGCCGCGGCGGCCGAGGAACTCTGGTCGGCCATCACCGCCACCGGCGTCGCTCCGGCCGGACTCGGTGCCCGCGACACGTTGCGCCTCGAGGTCGCGCTCCCACTTCACGGCCACGAGTTGGGTGCGGGAATCACGACCCTGCAGGCCGACCTCGAATGGGTCGTGGCCTGGAACAAGTCGTTCGTCGGACGCGAGGCCCTTCTGGCCGAGAAGAACCGGGGCGTCACGCGCATCCTGCGGGGTATCGCCACCGAGGGACGACGCCCGCCCCGGGCGGAGTGTCCCGTTCTGGTCGGCGACGAAACGGTGGGGGTCGTCACGAGCGGCAACTTCTCGCCGATCCTCGGCCACGGCATCGCATTGGCGCTCGTGCGACCCGACGTCGCGGGGGCGGTGACGATCGACGTGCGGGGGAGCAACCTGGCCGGACGCATCGTTCCGACACCGTTCGTCACCAAGAAGTGACCGACTCCGATCAGGGGTTCGGCGTCGACTTCATTCCGAACATTCCGCCGGCCATCTCGGCGAACTGCGTGAGCGGGCTCAGCCGACCGGCGAGATCGCCCAACGTCGACACCGCTTTGGCGACGTCGGCCGGCAACGAACCGACCTGGGCGATGACCCCGTCGACTTTCTTCAGCGTTCCCCGCGCTTGCTTGACCGAGGTCTGAACCAACGGCACCATCTCCCGCAACGGACCTTCGATGTCGTCGAGCAGGTTGTTCACCCGGTGAGCGACCCGGTTCATCTCGGACATGGTGTCGTTGAACGTGGCGACCGACTTCACGATCTCACCGGTGACCTGCGCCACCACTTCGACGACCTTGCCCACCGCCATCACCGGGTTGGCGCCGGCGAGGAGCGCGAGGATGTCACCGACACCGGGGATGCTGCTGTGGGCGTTGTTCTGTTCGTCGGCCATGGCCGCAACCTATCGCTCGACGCTCGACGCGTACTCCTCGAGGGGGGTGCAGGTGCACATGAGATTGCGGTCACCTTGGGCGGCGTCGATCCGACTCACCGGGGCGTGGTACGGCGAGTTGGTCGGGCTCCCGGCCGATCGGGGGTACGGGCGATCCCAGTCACCGAGTAGGTCGGCCACCGTGTGGGGCGCGTGACGCAACGGACTGTCGGCAACCGCGATCCGACCTTCGGCGACCGCGTCGATCTCGACCCGAATGGCGACCATGGCGTCGCAGAAGCGGTCGAGTTCGGTCTTGGTCTCGCTCTCGGTCGGCTCGATCATCAAGGTGCCCGCCACCGGGAAACACATCGTCGGCGCGTGGAATCCGTGATCCATGAGACGCTTGGCGACGTCATCGACCGTCACTCCGGTCTCCTTGGTGATCGGACGGAGGTCGATGATGCATTCGTGGGCCACGTGTCCGTTCGCGCCGGTGTACAGCACCGGGTAATGGGCGGCGAGTCGCCGCGCCACGTAATTCGCGTTGACGATCGCCATCTCGGTCGCGGTGCGCAATCCGCGCGCACCCATCAATCGAACGTACGCCCACGAGATCGGCAGGATGCTCGCCGAACCGAACGGCGCCGCCGACACCGGCCCGACCGCCGCGTCCGGGTCGAGGGGATGTCCGGGCAGGAACGGCGCGAGGTGGGCCTTGACCGCCACCGGTCCGACACCGGGTCCGCCTCCGCCGTGCGGAATGCAAAAGGTCTTGTGCAGGTTGAGGTGGCTGACGTCGGCGCCGAACGCGCCCGGGCGGGCCACGCCGACCAGGGCGTTGAGATTCGCCCCGTCGACGTACACCTGACCGCCGCCGGCGTGCACGAGGCGGCAGATCTCCGAGATGCCGTCCTCGAAGACGCCGTGGGTCGAGGGATAGGTGACCATGACGGCAGCCAAGCGGGAGCCCGCTTCGTCGACCTTGTTCGCGAGATCGCCCAGATCGACGTTGCCGTCGGCGTCACAGGCGACCACCACGACCGACAAGCCCGCCATCACCGCGCTGGCCGCGTTGGTGCCGTGTGCACTCGAGGGGATGAGACACACGGTGCGTTCGAGATCGCCGCGCGCCCGGTGGTACGCCCGAATCGCGAGCAGTCCGGCGAACTCACCCTGACTCCCGGCGTTGGGCTGCAGACTCACCGCGTCGTAGCCGGTGACCGCGACCAACATCTGTTCGAGGTCGGCGATCAGTTCGCGGTAGCCGACGGTTTCGTCATCGGCGGCGTACGGGTGAACGTTGGCGAACTCTGGCCACGTGATCGGCTCCATCTCGGTCGTCGCGTTGAGCTTCATCGTGCACGAGCCGAGGGGGATCATCGTGCGGTCGAGGGCGAGATCCTTGTCGGCGAGACGTCGGAGGTAGCGCAACATCTCGTGCTCGGTGCGCAACGACGAGAAGATCCTGGCGGTCAACAGCGGGTCGCGGCGAACCGGTGCCGCGGCGAGACCGTCGGCCACGTCGCCCACCGGGCCGTCCCACAGCACGACGACGCCGGGCCCGAAGAGTTCGGCCACCATGATCAGGTCGTCGCGGGTCGAGGTCTCGTCGAAGGTGACACCCACGGTGTCGCCGTCGATCACCCGGATCGCGAAGCCCCGCTCGCGGGCCGTCGCCGCCATCGTCGCGGCGCCCGACGGAACCCTGATCGCCACGGTGTCGAACCAGGAATCGTTGGCGAGCACGAATCCGTGACGACGAGCGTGCGTCGCCAACACCGAGGCGAAGCGGTTGGTCCGGCGCGCGATACGACGCAACCCGTCGGGTCCGTGCCAACACGCGTAGAGGCCGGCCATGTTGGCGAGCAACGCCTGGGCGGTGCAGATGTTGCTCGTGGCCTTCTCGCGACGGATGTGTTGCTCGCGTGTCTGGAGCGCCAACCGCAGCGCCGGACGACCGGCGGTGTCGGCGCTCACTCCCACGAGGCGACCCGGCAGACTGCGCGCCAGCGGTTCGGTGGTCGCCATGTAGGCCGCGTGCGGGCCGCCGAAACCCATCGGCACCCCGAATCGTTGGGCCGAACCGACCGCGATGTCGGCGCCGAGCGAGCCCGCCGAGGCCACCAAGGTGCTCGCGAGCGGATCGGTGACGATCACCGTGACCGCCCCTTCGGCCTTGACCCGGGCCACGTGCTCACCGGGGTCGGCCAGCGAACCACTCGACCCGGGGAACGAAAAGAGCGCTCCGAAGCATCCCGTCGCTACGTGGCGCTCGCCGACGTGCAGGCGGATTCCGAGCGGCTCGGCGCGCGTGGCCAGCACCGCCAGCGTCTGGGGATGGGTGTCACGATCGACGAAGAAGACCTCGCTCGTGACCTTCGACGCGCGTCGCGCCATGGTCATGGCCTCGGCGGCCGCGGTGGCCTCGTCGAGCAGTGAGGCGTTCGCGATGGGCAGGCCGGTGAGATCGGTGACCATCGTCTGGTAGTTCAGGAGCGTCTCGAGTCGGCCCTGGCTGATCTCGGGTTGGTACGGCGTGTACGACGTGTACCAGGCCGGGTTCTCGAGCACGTTGCGTCGCAACACCGGGGGAGTGATCGTGCCGTGGTAGCCCATGCCGAGAAAGCTGCGTCGCGGGGCGTTGAGCGCGGCGAGTCGGCGCAACGCCGCGGTCACGTCGGCCTCGCGCGACGCGTCGGGCACCGCGAGGTCGGCCCGGAAGCGGATCGACTCGGGCACGGTGGCGTCGATGAGCTCGTCGACCGAGGCCACGCCGATGACGGCGAGCATGTCGGCCAGCGCCTCCGGGTCGAGGGTGCCGATGTGTCGCGCGACGAACTCGTCGTTCGCGAAGAGTCCGGTCATCGATTCGGAAACGGACGTGGTCGGGTTGTCAGCGGTCATGGAAGCCTCCTCGAGTCGTGCTTCCCCCGCTGTCGCTCCACCGTGGTGGGCCTGAGAGCTTCGATCGCGAGCGATCTTTCCCCGTCGGCGTGGGTGAACCCACTTTCCAGCGTTGTCTCACCCGTCCGGTCCGGTGGCCTGAGAGATTCCGGGGAGGTTGCTCCTTCGGCGCCCCGGTGCTGGCTGCACCGTGACTCTCCCGGTCGGGTTCAACGACGATCGAACGGTAGTGCACGCGAATCGGGGCCCCGGTGATCGACGGGTAGGTTTTCCGCATGACGACGACCACACCTCTGTCGGCCGCG
>JBJTFY010000237.1:0-9797 GCA_046093625.1 Actinomycetota bacterium | reverse complement strand
CAACGATCGCGGACGGCGACTCCTGCACGAGATGATCACCCGCGCCTTTGCCGCAACCGACGACAACGACGGCGCCGACCTGCTCGGCGAGTTCTGAGCGACCAGGACCGTGACGTGACGCCCGAACTGGTGAAGCGCCTCACCGAGGAGATGCGCTACGAATTCGCCCGCACCGCACCCCCCGAGGGCTTCCCGGCGTTTCCCGACATTCCCGTCGGACGATTCACGTCGGACGAGTTCTGGGATCTCGAGCAGCGACACCTGTGGGACAAGTGTTGGGTCTTGGCGGGACGGAGCGAGGACATCCCCGAGCCCGGGGACTTCTTCACCTTCGACGACCTCGTGCATCCGATGATCGTCATTCGCGGACGAGACGGGGAGGTGCGCGCGTACTACAACACCTGCCAGCACCGCGGGGCGCCGGTGGTGCGCGAGAACACCGGCAACTCGCGACTGTTGCGTTGCCAATACCACTCGTGGTCGTACGACATCGACGACGGCCACCTGGTGTCGGTCCCCGATGAGCGCGACTTCGTGGGTCTCGACAAGGCCGAGCGTTGTCTGCCCGGCGTTCGTTGCGAGGTGTGGGACAACTGGATCTTCGTGAACCGCGACCAGGGTGCGATGTCGCTGCGCGAGTGGCTCGGTCCGATAGCCGACGAGATGGCGGAATTCCAGGGTCCGACGTTGCGCACCGTCGCCCGACAGAGCGAGGTCGTTCCGTGCAACTGGAAGGTCACGGCGGAGGCCTTCCTCGAGGTGTACCACTTCCGTCACATCCACGGTCGCGGAGGCGAGAGTCTGCTCGACAACCGCGGCGCGACCATGGGACTGCTGCCCAACGGTTGCTCGAGGATGATCACGCCGTTCTCGCGTGCGTCGTTCACCGCGATCGGCATGACGGATTGGGACGACTATCGACACGTCGTCAGCCCGGGGTTCACCGACATCGCGACCGTGAACGACATGGTGCGCTGCACGAGTAGCGCGTACGGCGTGTTCCCGAACCTCATCACACCGGTGGCCGCCTACGGGTTTCCCTTCATCACCTTCTGGCCGCTCGACAAACGCACCACGCGCATCGACTGGACCCACTACGCGCCGATCGACTTCGACCCCGCGCTCGGATTACCGCCCTATTGGCAGGCCCGGCTCGACGGTTTCGCGCTCATCATGCAGGAGGACTTCTGGAACATGGCACCGATGCAGCGGTCCCTCGAGTCGCCGGCCATGCGTGGTGTGCCCATCAACTACCAGGAGCGACGGATCTGGAACTTCCACGAGCAGATCGACCGACTGATCGGAATCGAACGGGTGCCCGAGCACCTGCGGGTCCCCCAGTTGCTCGCGAACTGGATCGAACGCTGACTCAGCCGCGGGCGACGCGCGGGTTGCCGTCGGTCCACATGACGGTGAGGCGCCGGAACACCACCCGCCAGCCCTCGCTCGTGCGCCTGAGCTCGTCCTCGTAACGGCCGGCGATGATGAAGTTCGGACCGCCGTCGGCCGCCGTCCTCACGTGCTGCGACTGCAGGTAGCACCGACACCACGCCCGGTCGCCCTCGACCCGGACCATGTGGTTCGACACCAGGTGTTGGGTCTGCTCGAGGGGGTCGAGCGCACGCTTGATGCGGGCCTTGATCTCATCGCGACCGCGTACGTCCTCCAGAAGGTCGCCGTTCGCCTCCGGGGCGAAGACCGTGTCGAGGGCGTCGTAATCCTTGGTGTCGAGGGCCCAGCAGTAACGGTGGGTCAGGTCGACGATGGCCGCCCGGTCGGCGAGCAATTGGGCGGTCGTGGCGGCATCGAGGTGCTCGATGGACTGACTGTCGAACATGGGCGAACGGTATCCCAGCCGTCGCCCCGGCGACGACCGGAGACGACGCGCGATGTGCGATGCTGTCGCCGTGCTCGCCCTCGGTGCTCCGGTGCAGATCGCCTACGCCGTCGACGCCGGCGTCCCGCTACGCCACCATGCCGACGAGCACGCGTCCCGGTGGGGATCCGGACCCTTCGTCGTGGCCGAGCACATCGCACTCGCGTCCTGTCGTATCGGCGGAGTGAACGCCGACTTCGACCATTCATCGGCCTACGGGTGGTGGGGCGAGATGATGGTCGAGTTGGTCATGGAGCACACCCGCCCGGTCGTGCCTCCCGGACGACTTCACCACCTGGCCTTCATGGTCGAGTCGCTGCCCGCCGCGATCGACCTTTGTCGAGCCGCGGACGCTCCCGTTCTGTTGGAAGCCACGACGGCGAACGGAACCGACTTCGTCTTCTGCGACGCCCGCGAACGTTCGGGACATCTCGTCGAGTTGTACGAACGCAGCGACGCGCTCGTCGGCTTCTACGACCGGGTCCGCGCGATGGCCCGCGTCTGAGATTCGACGACCTCAGAGCACCGAATCGTCGACCCAACTTCCGTGGAAGCCGTAGGGCACGCGTTGGGGCAGGTGCACCCGCGCCACCGCCGGTTTGGCCAGATCGGAGGCGTCGAGGATCACGAGGTCGGTGGTGTTGGTCGAGTCGTCGTGGACGAAACCCATCGCCCAGCCCTCGTCCTCGCCGGCGCCGGCCGAATCCGGCACGAACACGAACTCACCCGGATGGGCATGAGGACCGAGGTCGTGAACCGTCTTGGAACCGTCGCGCATGTCGTAACGGGCCACCACGCCCGGATCGCCTCCGGGGATGCCGGAGTCGGAGCGCACGACACCCGAGCGAGGTCCGGCCACCCACCCGAAACGGTGTTCGAGCCCGACGAGACGCTCGTCGACGCGCGGGAACGCGTGCGACCAATCGTCGATCTGGGTCTCGCTCACGGCACCGGTGCGCATGTTGAACCGCCAGCGGTACATGTAGCAGGGCTCGAAGTTCTCCATGGAGCCGCGCCACATCGACGCGTGTCGGCCGACGTCGCACACGACCTCGTCGCCGTCGACGAACGCGTTCAGCGGGTGGAACACGTAGCACGGATCGATCTCGAACCACTTCACGTCCTTGTCGGTGCCCATGCGCGGCATGATGCCGATACGGGCGCCGTAGTCGTCGTCCCAACCGATCGGCGGCAGGCCCTCGGCCATCTTGTCGAGGTTGAACACCACCGGAAGGTCCATGAAGATCGCGTGCTCGCGCGTGATCATGAAGTCGTGCATCATCGTGCCCTTGGGCGTGGTGATCGGCGCCGAGTGAACGAGTTGCCCCGAAGCGTCGAGCACGTGGTAGGTCACGAAGGGCGCCACCGCCGAATACCCGAAGAAGTGCAGTTCGTTGGTCTCCGCGCACAACTTGGGATGCGCCGTGAAGGCCGTCTTCAGTCGTCCTCCGAAGTCGTCGCATCCGATGGTCTCGAGTTCGGGCGAGATCTCCCACGGGAGGTGCCCCTCCTCGAGGGCCCAGATCCGGCCGGCGTGGGCCAGGACGTGGGTGTTGGCCGCGCTCGCGGTGGGGTCGAACATGGTCTCGGGGTCCATGGCGTCGAGACCGCGGTCGTACTTCGGCGTTCGCACGTAGCGATTGCGGTACCACTTGGCCGCGCCGCCCTCGAGACGCACTCCGTGCACCATGCCGTCCCCGAAGAACCAGTGACCGGCCGTGCCGTCCTTGGGATTCGATCCGTTGCGCACGTAGAGGCCCTGCAAGCTCTTGGGGATGGCCCCCGTCACCGTCAGATTGGTGTCGGTGACCTCGTCGAACACCGGTGCGTAGTTGCCACGGAGGAACCACGGCGTCGGCTCGGTGTTGCGCTCGATCATGTCGGTCATGTCGTCGTTCCCTTCTTTGGTTCGGTCAACTGTCCCGGCGCAGAGGCCCCCACCACGGGGCGATCTGAGCCGCGAATCTCTTGGCGTAGGCGCGGGTCAATTCGTCGGTCGAGCCCGACAGATCCTGCGCTTCGGTGGGGGGCAGATCACTGGCACCGACGATCGGGTCGACCCACTCGAGACGCAGACCGGACAACACCGACCCGAGCTGCGGCGACGCCGCCTCGTGGTGCTCGCTGGTCTGGTGGGCGATGAACGCGGCGAAATCCGAGAAGGACAGCAAGGTGTAGTACGTGCCCGGTTCGGCGCCGCGCCAGTACTCGTAGCGCAACAGGCCCTGCTCCCCGGCATGACTCGCCCGGTGCAAGTCGCGCGAGATTTCCTCGAAGCGCGCCTCCGAGCCGGACTTCACCGAGATGTGCGCGAGGATCGTGGCCACGCCCGAACCGTAACAAACCCCCCGCGTTCTCGGTAGGAAAAGTGCCCGAAACCGTTACTTTCTCCGACCCGGATCGGGGTCAGCCCACCAGTCGCTCGCTCAGGTCCCAGAGTTCCCGGGCTCGCACGGGGTCCACGGCTCTCGCGGCCACCCCGATGGCGGCCAGAGAGTCGTCGTCGACGATCGGCGACACGTTGCAGTCCTCGCAGTACTCGCCGCCGCGTCCGTCGAGCAGTGTCGAGGTGGCCGCCCAGACCGTGGTGGCCGCGCCTTGCTCGGGCGTTTTCCACGTGAGGGCCTGCGGACGTTCGCTGATGCGGGCCATCAAAGACTGGATCACCTCGGGGGTCATGTAGCGACCCAACTCGGTGTGGATGCCCCCGGGATGCACCGCGAAGGCCCGCACACCACGATCGCGATAGCGACGGTCGATCTCGACGGCGTGCAGCACGTTGCAGGTCTTGGCCGCACCGTACGACAGGAACGGGTCGTACTCGCGGCGCGCGAAGTTCGGGTCGTCGAGATCGATGTCCCCCATGCGATGCCCGGCCGACGACAAGATGACCACACGGGCCGGCGCCGACTCGACCAGACGCGGCAACAACTCGCGAGCCAGCAAGAAGTGTCCGAGATGGTCGACGCCGAACTGTTGCTCGAAGCCGTCGGTGGTGTGACCCAACGGGGTCGCCATGATTCCGGCGTTCAGGATCAGCCCGTGCAACGGGCGGGGCTCGGCGAGCAGACGTCGCGCGGCTTCCCGCACGGAGGCCAACGATGCGAGATCGACGATGCACTGCTCCAGATCGGCCGCGGGCATCGCCGCACGCAACGCGGCCATCGCTGCGGCGTTCTTGTCGGCGTCACGCGCGGCCATCACGACCGTGGCACCCCGCGCGGCCAAGGCCCGGGTCGTCTCGAGTCCGAGACCACCCGAGGCTCCGGTCACGAGGAAGCGGCGGCCCGTGAGGTCGATGCCGTTCAGTACCTCGTCGGTGGTCGATTCGGCGGAGAAGCCGCTCGTCGTCGGGGTGTGCGGTGACGTCATGTCGGTTCCGTTCCTCTCATCCGAGCGGACCGCCGGCGAACCAGCGGTCGAACATCGGCTTGATGGCGCTCCAAACGAGCTCGACGATGAGTCCGCTCGGAGGTTGCACGTAGGTGAACGCGCCGTAGTTCTCGTCGGGCGGCGCCTGGGCCATCAGGATCTTCCATCCGCGCTCCACGAGCGAACGGGACTCGCCCGCCACGTCGTCGGACCATACGCCCACGTGGTGAAGTCCCGGTGCGACCCGCCCGTCCCAGATCGAACCCGGGGCGCCCTCGAGCAGTTCGATGTGCTGTGGCCCCTCGGCCGAATAGGTGAAGCGCAGCGGAATCGTGCTGCGGCCCGACTCGGGCAACCACACGTTCTGCTCGCGGACCTGGGGCTCGCACCAGGTGACACCGAGCGAGGCACCGAGTTCGTCCATGGCCCGGTCGAGGTCCGGCACGCGAATCCCCTGGTGGTAGCAACGGCTGTAATCGACGGTCGACATCGTTCCTCCCCGGCGTCAGATACGACGCTGATGACCTTCCCAATACGGCGCGCGCAATGGCGCCTTCTGGATCTTGCCGGTGCCCGTGCGCGGAATTCCGTCGACGAAGTCGACCGAACGCGGCGCCTTGTAGCCGGCGAGCAGACCGCGACAATGGGCGACCAATTCGGCGGCCAGCGCAGTGTCGGCGACGACCCCGGGTTTCGTCTGCACGAGCGCCTTCACACTCTCACCGAACTCCTCGTCGGGCACACCGATGACGGCCACGTCCTCGACCGCCGGGTGCACGGCAAGCACTCCCTCGATCTCGGCCGGGTAGATGTTCACGCCACCGCTGATGATCATGTCGATCTTGCGATCGCTCAACCACAGGTAACCGTCGGCGTCGAGGTAACCGACGTCCCCCGTCGTGAACACCCCGGGCTCGAGGTGCGCGGCCGCGGTCTTTCCCTCGTCGTTGTGATAGGTGAAATCGGTTCCCATCTTGTTCCGGAAGTACAACGTGCCCTCGGCTCCGGGCGCCACGCGCTGACCGGCGTCGTCGACGACGATCACCTCGACGGTCTCGAGCGGCTTGCCGACGCTTCCACCCTTGGCCATCCAGTCCGTCGCCGAGATGGTGGAAATGATCGAGCCCTCCGTGCTGCCGTAGTACTCGGTGACCTTGGGACCCAGCCACTCGATCAGACCCCGTTTCACGGCCGGAGGGCACGGTGCGGCGCCGTGCCACACCGTGGTGAGTGATGATCCGTCGAAGCGCCGCCTCACCTCCTCGGGAAGATCGAGCATGCGCTTCATCTGCGTGGGCACCAGGTGGACGTTGGTGCACCCGTAACGGTCGATGAGTTCGAGCATGCCCGCCGAGTCGAACTTGTGCTGCATGACCACCGACGACCCTCCGATCATCGGCAGATACGAGAACGCCCACTGCGCCGAGTGATAGAAGGGGCCGCACAACATCGTGCGCCCCGGTATCGGCAGGAAGTTCGAGAACCCGGCCGCCACCAACTTCATGATGTCGGGGGTCATCTGGGACCCGCCCGACAACATCCCCCGTACCCCCTTGGGGCGACCGGTCGTTCCCGAGGTGTAGAACATCGGACCACCGAGCATCTGATCGGCCGGCTCGTCGGGCGCGCCCGCGCGCACCACCGACTCGAACTCCACGAACCGCGGGTCCGATCGCAACGGCGAGTCCGGGGCGGTGCGAATGCCCACGACCGACGACACACCGGCGCTGCGTTCGTCGCGCAAAGCCACCGCGGTGGCCTCGGCGAAACGGTCGTCGACGAACACCGCCACGGCGGCGGCGTCAGCGAACACGTACGCAAGTTCGTCGGCGACCCAATGCCAGTTCACCGGCACGTACGTCCATCCACCATGGGCGCACGCCATCGCCAACTCGAAGTACTCGCAGTGATTTCCGACGATGACGGCCACGGTGTCACCCGTCGACAAACCCGCGTCGCGCAGTCCGTTGACCAGTCGGTTCACCCGTTCGTCGAGTTGCGACCAGGAGACCTCGCGGAACTCGTCGACGAGAGCCGCGACGTCGCCCCGTTCGGCGACGTGGGCCGAGGTGAGCACGGCCATGTCGTTGCCCGTCAGCGCGACAGGATCGTGACGCCCGAGATGCCGGGGGCGCCGTACACGTGCGTGTACGCGGTCTTGGGGTCGTTGGGCACCTGACGGGCACCGGCTTGGCCCCGCAACTGGAGCACGTTCTCGTACACCTGACGCAATCCGGAGGCACCGATCGGCTCACCGTTGGCCAGACAACCGCCGTCGGTGTTCACCGGGAACTTTCCACCGATCTCGGTCTCGCCGGCCTGGATCATGAACTCCTGCTCGCCGTGTTCACAGAAGCCGTTCTCGGCCATGTGCATCACCTCGGCACCGGATTCGGTGTCCTGCAACTGCGCGAGGTCGATGTCCTTGGGCCCCATGCCGGCCATCTCGAAGGCCGCCTTCGACGCGTCGACGGTCGGACCGGCGTTGTGCTCGAGCGCGATCGACGGGGCCAGCACCTCGAAACTGCCGAAGCGTCGACTGCGCACGACGGCGGCCTTCAAGTAGATCGGCTTGTCGGTGTAGAGATGGGCCTTGTCGGCGCGGGCCAGGATGAGGGCCACCCCACCTTCGCCGGGTGAGCAGAACATGTACTGCGTGAGCGGGTACGAGAGCATCGCCGAGTTGAGCACCTCCTCTTCGGAGATCGGCTTGCGTCGCCAGGCCATCGGGTTCATCGAACCGTTGCGGAACGCCTTCTCGGACACCTTGGCGAGAGTGCTCTGCGAGATGCCGTACTCGTGCATGTACCGGTTGATCTTCATTCCGAAGAATTGCGTGGTCAGGGCCAGACCGGAAGCGCCGTACCAATCGCCGAGTCCGCTGCCCTTGGTGTTGACCCGGAACGCGCCTCGTTCGTGCTTGTCGAAGCCGACGGCGATGCCGAGGTCGAAGACTCCCGAGCGGATGGTGTTGTACGCCGAGAAGAGCGCCGAGCCGCCGGTGGCGCAACCGTTCGCGACGTTGATGAACTGCAGACCGGTCAGGCCGAGCAACGACACCATCGTGTCGGCCGCGCCGGCGGCCATCGATCCGCCGAAAGCGAACTGCATGTCCTCCCAACTCACGCCGGCGTCGGCGCACGCCCGACGAACGGCGATGACGCCCTGATCCATACCCGAGACGCCTTCGGTGCGTCCGAATTCGTGCATTCCGATTCCGACGATCGCTACTTCCGTGGTCATGTGAGCTCCTCTCAGGCCACCGGCGCGAACGCGAAGGTGACGATTTCGTTGCCGTTGGCGTCGGTGGAGAGCGGCACGATCACCATCTCCAACTCCATGCCGATCTTCAACTTCTCGGGGTCGGCCTCGGTGAGGCGCGACTCGATCTTCAACTGGCCGGGCAACTCGACGTAGCCCACACCGAAAGCCTCGAACGTCTTGGGGTCGACGTTGCCCGCGTACGGAGGCGCCTTGGGCGGAAAGCCCTGCACGGTCCAGGTCCAGAGGGTCCCGCGCCGCCCGAGCAGCACCTGTTCGGTCTCGGCCGCGGTGCACTTGGGGCAGCCCTGTTGCACCGGGAACATGTGATTGCCACACGCGACACAGCGGCTACCGATCAACTGCGGGGCGTCGGAGGGCCACGTGAAGACCCCCTCGGTCACCGGAACCTGTGCCATGAACTCCCCCTTCGGAACGCGAACCCGGGGGAACCTTAGTGGCGACATCCCCGCGCGAACTCACCGGACCTCGCCGTCGGAGAACTACCCTGCCCAGCGTGACCACCGTTCCCGAGGCGTGCGGACCGCTCTCGCCCGACAAGGCGCATGCCGCGACGCTGGCGATCCAGCGTTGCCTGCTCGACTACTGCCGCGGGATCGACCGCTGCGATGCGTCTCTGGTCGCCTCGGTGTACCACCCCGACGCCACCGACGATCACGGGTCGTTCGTCGGGCCCGGCGTCGAGTTCGCCCGCGTCGCCACCGACAAACTGCGTCGGCACGCCATCGCCACGACCCACTTCTGCAACCCGCCTCACATCGTCTTCACATCGGCGACCACGGCCGAGGTCGAGACACAGGTGCTCGCGTGGCATCGGTGTCGCGACGACGACGGCGAGTTCCTCGAGAAATTCTGCGGGCGCTACTTCGACCGCTTCGAATGCCGCGACGGCGACTGGCGCATCGCCCATCGGGCCCTCACCCACGACTGGGACGCACTCGAACGGATCACCCCGGCGTTCCCACCCGGACGATTCCGACCCTCACCACGGGAGAACCAATGACCACGATGCCCACGTCCACGTCGACCATCGACGCCGCGTGGCTGACGGACGCACTGCGCGCCGGCGGCACGATCGACGACCGAACCACCGTGACCGCGGTGCGCACCAGCAACATGGGGGCGGGCCGAGCAGGCCTCGCACGGTGGTGTCCTGGGTGGGGATCTTGGCGATGACCGTGGCCGGACCCGAGCCGCCCGCGTAGGTCACCTCGAGTCGCCCGACCTCTCCCATGAATCCGATGCCCGCCCCCATGTTGCTGGTGCG
>JBJTFY010000236.1:0-2959 GCA_046093625.1 Actinomycetota bacterium | reverse complement strand
GCTCTACACCGGCATCGACGCCGAAGCGTTGCTGGGTGCGCTGTCTCACTTCTTCGATACGTCGCCCGCGGGAAAAGTGGACGCGTCCATCACCCACGCGATGCGCGACCGGGGCGCGTTGGTGTTCGTACACAACGACGGCACGGGCACGTTTCTCACCCCCAAGTCCGATGCGTTCGTCGGCGTCCGAGATCTGGACGGTGCGCGACTGGAACACGCCTTGGCCGACGTCACCCACGAGGTGACCTACCAACACGGCGTCGGTCTGGTGCGCGACATCGTCGCCTCGGGGTCGGCCGTCGCGGGGGTGCTCATCCGACCGGTGACCGTGCGCGAAATCCAACGTACCGCCGACGAGGGTTTGCTCATGCCGCCGAAGTCGACGTTCTTCACGCCGAAGTTGCGCACCGGCCCGGTGATTCGCCCGCTCGACTGAGCGACGAGCCGGGCGCGATCAGGTGCGCGAGGCGGCGAAGATGCCGGCGATGGCGCCGTCGAGCGTGGCGTTGAACTCGGCCTCGCTCTGCTGGGCCGACAGACCCTCGGTGAGCGCGCGCGAGAAACTGGCGATGACGCCCTTGTTGCGCGACAAACGGGCGTTGGACTCCTCGCGGCTGTAGCCCCCCGACAACGCCACCACCCGCAACACGCTGGGATGATTCACCAACTCGGCGTAGAAGTTGTCGGCCTCGGGGAGCGTGAGCTTCAACATCACCGGCTGATCGGAGGGCTGACGGTTCAGTTCGTCGAGCAACGCCGCCTTCAACAGAGCCTCAGCCTCGGCCTTGTTCGGACTGTGGATGTCGACCTCGGGTTCGATGATCGGCACCAAGCCGGCGGCCAGGATCTGACGACCGACCTCGAACTGCTGCTTCACCACGGCGGTGATGCCGGCCGGGTTCGCCTCCTTGATGACCGAGCGCATCTTGGTTCCGAAGATGCCCTTGGCGCGGCCCTTGGCCAACAGCGCGTCGAGGTCGGGCATGGGCTTCATCACCTGCACGCCGTCCTTCTCGTCGGCCAGACCCTTGTCGACTTTCAAGATGGGCACGATGCGCTTGGTGTTCCAGAGGTAGATAGCGGTGCCCACGCCCTCTATCTCGCGATCCATGGGTCCCTCGAACAGGATGGCCGCCAGCACGCGGTCGCCGCCGAAGGCCGGACTGGTGATCATGCGGGTGCGCATCTGGTGGATGAGGTCGAACATCTGCTCGTCACCGGAGTAACTGGACTCCTCGATGCCGTAGAGACGCAGGGCCTTGGGGGTGCTGCCACCGCTCTGGTCGAGGGCGGCGATGAAGCCCTCGTCGTGGCGCATGCGGTCGAGCTGGTCCGTGTTCATGGAAGTTCGCATTCGGGTCGGGGCGGGGGCCGGGACGAGACGGGAGAACCTTAGTTGTCCGACCCCTCGCGACCCCGCAATGCGGTCGTCAGCGCACGTTGGGGGCCGTCAACACCCGGGTCACCTCGTCGAGCAGTTTGTCCACCCGGGCCGCCTGCGACCCCCGCACCACCCGGGCCGCCACCACCTCGGTGCGGCTGGCCGTTCCCCCGCCACTGCGGAAGAACCGTCGCACCACCGAGCCCGCCACCGCGACGTTGGTGCCGACCCCCCAGGCGGTGAAGTCGTCTTTGCCGAGCGGTTCGTGCACGATGACCGGAACGCTGCGCGCGACCCCGTCGGTGTCGCGGGTGGTCACCTCGATCTGCACGATGTCGGAACCGTTGGGCAGAGTGCGTCGCACCGGAGCGCTGCTGAGCGCGCCCCGCACCAGCACCAGGTTGTTCGCGTCGATCTTCTTCATGTCGTCCTTTCGTGACGACACGGGTGTGCCGGGTCGCCAGCGAAAGGGAGACGGTCAGAGCGACTTGATGCGCGCCGCCACGTCGGCGAATTCCGGGTCGTGGAGCGCCACCCGTTTGAAGAACTCGCGGGCCTTTTGCACGTTCCCGGCCTTGTCGTACAGGTCGCCGATGACGTACCACTGCCGCAGATGATGCTCTCGGACCCGGCGCGGGATCTCGGTGGCCTTGGCCATGAGTTGGATCGCACCCTTCAGGTCGCCGCGATCGGCCAGTGAACCCGCCACCACCATGCGACCCTCGGCCATCACGTCGTGGGCCGGCGAGGCGTCTTTCAAGACGGCCCAGATCTCGTCGACCGAATCCCAGCGCTTGAGCGCGCGATAGCAGTCGGCCAACACCGGCAGATCCTCGACGCGTTCGCGCAAGGAACGGGCTAACTCCAGCGCCGCGGCGGCGTCGCGATACTGACCCAGTCGGTAACTGGCCAGACCCACCACTTCATGAACGGCGGCCACCGTGGAGAGTTCCTTCATCAGAGACTTGGCCACCCGCTTGGCTTCGGAATAGCGCTCGCGCTCGAGCGCGTTCTGGGCATCCTTCAGGCGTTCACCCAATCGAGCGGCCCGCTTGGGATCGAGAACCTTGGCGACGTCGGCCTTCACCTCGGGATCGAGTTCACCGTCCTCGCGCCGAGCGGCTCTCTTGGCCGCGGCAACCGCGGTGTCGCGAAGGTCGGCCACGTCGACTGGTCCGTCGTCGATCCACTGTTCGGCCATGCGCTCCTCACGTGTCTGCTCGAGGTCCTTGCGGGCGGCACCACCACCTTTGGCGCGCACCGCAAGCCGGCGACGTTCGGCTTCGTTGCGGGGCTCGCGCGGTGCGCGAACCGTGTCTCGTCCACGGCGGTCGTCGCTATCGCGACGCGGACGGCGGTCGTCGCTATCGCGACGCGGACGACGGTCGTCGCTATCGCGTCGCGGACCCGACGGACGACCAGCACCCGCGCCATACCGACGCGGACGATCCTCACCATCACGCCGCGGACGACGGTCCTCACCCTCCCGCGACGGACGACGGTCATCCCCCTCCCGCCGCGGACCCGACGGACGACCAGCACCCGCGCCATACCGACGCGGACGATCCTCACCATCAC
>JBJTFY010000235.1:0-5249 GCA_046093625.1 Actinomycetota bacterium | reverse complement strand
GCCGGCGAGGCCGTCCACGTCGAGATCCATCTGGAATTGCAGGTCGAGAACGGCCTTCAGGGTGTCGTAATCGAATTGGTCGTTCGGCCCCTCGGTGAGGAAACCGGCCTCCGACAGCGCCAGGTCGAGGGCGGCCACGCGCGGACCGAAATCACCGATGCTCAACTCGCCGGTCGCGGGCTCGTCCCCGATCAGGAACATCTCGCCCTCGCCCTCGGATTCACAGAGCGACCGCACGTAGTACAGGGCGATGGGCGCGGGAAGACCCGAACTGACCGCCCCCTCGTAGCACATGTTGTAAATGAACCCCCGTGACTGCCACTCTCCGTCGACCATCTCGAGAGCGAAAGAGCTCTCGCACTCGAACTCACACGCCGGATAGGCGAGTAGCCACCCACCGATGCAGAACGGTTCGGACAACTCGTACGGCACACCGGCCGAATCGACCGCCAGGTCCGCTGGCACGACGCAATCGATCGGCTCCGCCATCAATCCATCGTCCGGAGCCTCGGTCACGACCGGGGCCTCCGTTTCGGGCACCGTGGCGGACTCGGTCGACGCGACGTCGGTCGCGGCCGGGTTGGTGGGGGCCGAGCCGGAATCCTCCGAACCGCATGCAGACGCGAGCAAAGGAACGACAGCGAGGGAAATGAGTATTCGCTTCATGCAGACGTTGTACCAGATCGGCTTCGTCAAATCGGTCGACCGGCGTCAAGGAAGGGTGTAGGTGTTCTCCAGTTCGTCCTGGATCACGGTGGCCACGTGCGTGGTCGTGTCGACGATCAATTCCTCGGCGAGCACCCGGGTACGGAACGACCAACCTGTCGGCAATGCGAGACGGTCGCCCAGACGGTCGAGGTTGCTCACGTCGATTCCGGGATCGACCCCGATGCAGTAGGCCTGCATCACGAACGCCCGGCCGGCCGGATCGACCAGTTCGTGCACGGTTCGGCCGGCATCGAAGAAGAACACCGCGCCACGGTTCACGTGTCGCTCCGTGTACGGCACGCTCGCCGGGTTGGCCCCCAGTTCGATCTCGGCGATGCGCCGCATCGGCATCCCCCGAAACTCACGGATGACCGGCTCCACCACCGCCACCTTGGTGCCGAACCCGTCGAGAGTCCAGTGGCGGGGTCCGTTGAGCTTCACCATCAGCGCGCCGAGTTCCTTGGTCAGCGACGGCGCGTCGAGCGACTGCCACCAATCCTGTGGACAGTCGTGCAACAACTGGGTGCCCCAGACCTCGGCGAACAACTGGTCGCCCCGGGCGTGCACGGCGAGCACCTCTCCGTATCGCACTCCGCGCATGTCGGACAATAGGCGTTGCGGTTTCTCCATGGTCGTACGATAACAACGTGAGCCTCGGCGTCGACACGGAGCGTCTCGCCGGCCTCGACGGGCTGCGCGCACTCGCCGTCATCGGCGTGTTGGCGTTTCACGACGGCCGACTGAGCGGTGGCTTCCTGGGTGTCGACCTGTTCTTCGCCATCTCCGGATTTCTGATCACCACCTTGCTGCTGCGCGAACTGACCGCGACCGACGGCGTCGACATGATCGGGTTCTGGGGTCGTCGACTGCGTCGACTTCTCCCCGCCGTCTCGGTGTTGCTCGCCGTCGTGGTGGTGGCGTT
The DNA here is from genome assembly GCA_046093625.1 of Actinomycetota bacterium. GTDB lineage: Bacteria > Actinomycetota > Acidimicrobiia > Acidimicrobiales > Ilumatobacteraceae > Casp-actino8. The sequence continues at coordinate 3,619 of JBJTFY010000235.1, read as the reverse complement.
CCGACTCGTCGGCGACCCTGGCGAGTGGATCATCGCCCGCCGTGACGCGCCGTGGGCCCAGTTCTACGCGGCGAACTGGCACCAGATCGGTGGTGGTCGCGGCTACTGGGACGCCTTCGCGGCTCCGTCGGCTTTCGAGCACCTGTGGAGTCTCGCGATCGAGGAACAGTTCTATCTGTTCTGGCCGATCGCGATGGTGCTGCTGTGGCGGTTCGGCCGCACGCGAGCGGTGGCGGCCGGAGCGGCGATCGGAACAGTCGCCTCTGCGCTGACGATGACGATCTTGTTCACGGGTGGCGATCCCACCCGGGTCTACATGGGGACCGACACGCGCGCGTTCTCCCTGCTCGCCGGTGCTCTCGTCGCCACTCCGGTGGTTCGCGATCGGGTCGTCGACGTCGTTCGTCGGCTGCGTCGAGGAGCGTCGATCGTGACGATGGTCCTCGTCGCCGTCTTGGCATGGGCCTGGATCGTCGTCGACGGCTCGCAGCGATGGTTGTTCGAAGGTGGGCTGGCGGTTCATTCTCTGATCGCCGCCGTGCTGGCCGTCGCTGTCGCCCACTCCGACGGACCGCTCACTCGCGTGTTGTCGTGGTCGATACTCGAGTGGATCGGTCGTCTGTCCTACTCGCTCTATCTGTGGCATTGGCCCGTTTTCATCTACTGCTCGCCCCGCCGATTCGACCTGCCCGGTTGGCAGATCACCATCATTCGTCTCGCCGTGACGGTGCTGCTCTCGATGGCGTCGTACTTCCTGGTCGAGGTCACGATGCGCTCGCGGGTCCGATGGGTCCATGGCGGTCGGGGTCGGATCGCCTTCCTCGCGTCCACCGCGGTGCTCGTGGTGGTGTGGGCGATCGTGCGAATACCCGGATCCACCAACTCCGTCGACGCCGCCGCCATCGCCAACGCCGTGTCGGTCCCCTCGAGCACGTCGACACCGGACACGACGGCGAACACAACGGTGAACACGACACCCGACACGTCGACGACGCCTCCCGAGGAGACGGTGACGAGCGTCCACTACTTCGGCGACTCGGTCGCCTACGACATGTGGCCGGCGGTGCGAACCGCACTCGAGGCCGCGGGCCTGCGCGCGAGCACGGGGGCCTTCGGTGGCGTCGGACTCGTGGGCGAGGGCACGTACGATCCCATTGCCGACCTGGCCACCACCATCGACACCGAAGCGCCCGACCTGCTCATCGTGCAACTCTCGGTGTGGGACGCCCAGCGGGACTCCGACACGCAGGTCGCCGCGCTCGACGAATTGCTCTCCCTGGCATCCGATCGCGACCAACGAGTGCTCCTCTTGTCCTTCCCGACCTTCGCCCCCGATCGAACCGAACCCGGCCAGTCCGTCCTCGAGGAGAACGCCCGCCGCATGGCCACGCGTTCGTCGGGTCTCGTGCGCTACATCGATCAGACCCCGGCCCTCGGTATTGAGTTCGCCTACGACATCGACGGCGACGGTGTCCCCGAGCGCAAACGAGACGGAATCCATGTGTGTCCCACCGGGGCCTTGCGCAGTGCGCAGTGGCTCTTGGAACAACTGGAATCGTCGTACGGGGTCCCGACCCCCGTTGCGGACTTCTGGGCGGACGGATCGTGGTCGACCGACGAACGCTACGACAGTCCCCCGGGCGCCTGCGCGCGGTTGTGAGAGAGGTGCCACGAATGTTGACCGACAAGAAGATCCTCGTCACCGGGCCCGCCGGACAGATCGCCCGACCCCTGGTGGAATTCCTCGCGCCACACAACGAGGTGTGGGGCATCGCCCGCTTCTCCGACCACGACGTGCGCCGGGAGATCGACGCTCTCGGCGTGACCACACGGGTCGTCGATCTCGCTCGACCCGACTTCGACGACCTCCCCGACGATTTCGACCACGTGATCCACTTGGCGGCGTTCAAGACCGAGGGTCTCGACTACGACCACGCTCTGACGGTGAACGCCGAGGGAACCGGACTGCTGTTGCGCCACTGCCGACGCGCCACATCGGTCCTCGTCATGTCGACCCAGTCGGTGTACAAACCCGTCGCGGACCCGCTGCACCCCTTCGGTGAGACCGACCCGTTGGGTGACGTGAACTACATCATGTCGCCGACGTACTCCATCTCGAAGATCGCCGAGGAGGCCGTCGCCCGATTCTGCGCGCGTGCCTACGACCTGCCCGTGACCATCGCGCGCATGAACGCCTCCTACGGACCCCACGGTGGTTTGCCCACGTATCACCTCGACTGGGTGCTGGCCGGCCGACCCGTGATCACCCGCTGGGATCCCTGCCGGTACAGCCTCATCCATCAGGACGACATCAACGGCCAGCTGGAGGCTCTCCTCGACGCGGCCAGCGTTCCGGCCACGGTCGTCAACTGGGCCGGCGACGAGACGCCCTCGGTGCAGGAGTGGTGCGCGTTCATGGGCGAGATCACCGGACGGGTTCCCGATGTGCGTGCGATCCCGGTCGACGGCACCACGCGCGGATCGATCGCCGACGTGACCAGACGGCGTTCGATCACCGGACCGTGCACGGTGTCGTGGCGCGACGGCATCCGTCGCGTGTTCGAGAGTCGTCACGGTGGTCGATCCGACGCCACGCCGCAGGGTCAATCAGCCAAGCTTCTCGACGAGATCTCGAAACTGACGAACGACTAGCCGCCCGACACCGCGATCAATCCCCGAGTGCCAGCACCGCGCGCAGCACCGCGCGCAACGTCGCGGCAGGGTCGGCCACCGCCGTCGCCGATCGGAACGCCACGCAACGATCGGGCCGCACGAGCACGACCCCGAAGGACCCGATGCCGCTCACGCGGTGCCAACGCAGTCGCGGGTCGCGCAGGTCACCGCGGGCGTGACCGACGGTGACGGCCCGCACGGCGACGCCCAACTCGCCGGCCACTTCGACGGCCGCACGACACCACGCGTCGCCGTCTTCTCCGGCGATCACCACGAACGATCCCGGGGTCACGAGGTCGAGGGTCGAATAGCGTCGCTGCTGCCAATCCTCCAACCACGCATGCGGCAGGGGCGACCCCGGGCGGGTGGACGGCACGTGGCAACGAAAGTCGGGGTCGGCGGTCGACGGCGAGCCATCGGGAATCACCGCAGTCGAGACGTGCTCGTACCCGTACTCGACGTCGTGCTCGCGGAACTCCTGCGAGTGGGACGACATCCTCTCCAGGACGCGACGACGAAAGTCGGCGTCGTCCGGGCCGTCGGGGTCGACGAGTCGCGTGAGCGTCGACCACCGCTCGTCGAACGACAGGTTCGGATCGCCCAGGCCCATGAGTTTGGTCATCGACGCGTAGCCCTTGGAGTTCTCGAGCGACCGCGCCACGTTGCGGGCGTCGACCGGTCGACGCTCGGCTTCGTAGGTGTCGAGCAAGGAGTCACCCGCGCGACCGTCGAGGACGGCGGCCAACTTCCAGCACACGTTGTGCACGTCGTGGATCGCGCTCGTCAGCCCGAGTGCGCCGGTGGGCGGATGACGATGGGCCGCGTCACCGGCGATCAGCACCCGACCCACCCGGAACCGATCGGCCACCACCCCGCCGATGGTCCAGCGCGTGATGAGGTGGAACGTGGGCAAACCACCGTGGGGTCCGTAGGAGGCGTTCATGCG
>JBJTFY010000234.1:0-10252 GCA_046093625.1 Actinomycetota bacterium | reverse complement strand
GGCAGATGGCACGCCGAGTGGCTCGCGCCCACCGACTTCAACGCCGGAACCTCGGACGAGCATTTTCCGTCGAGGGAGGCGGCGAAGGTGCCACGCGGGTGGAACGGGCAACCCGACCGGTGCGGCGAAACTGTTGCAGCGTGCGACCGATCTGGTGCAGGCCGTCGACGGTGTCTCGTTCGATGTGCGGCGGGGGAGCACGCTCGCGATCGTGGGCGAGTCGGGTTGTGGCAAGTCGACCCTGGGTCGCTTGTTGGCACGGCTGATCGAACCCACCTCGGGCTCGGTGCTGCTCGACGTCGTTCATGCCTTCTCCCCCAGCAGACCGGCCAAGCGTTCGTCGGGCAGATGGCACGCCGAGTGGCTCGCGCCCACCGACTTCAACGCCGGAACCTCGGACGAGCATTTTCCGTCGAGGGAGGCGGCGAAGGTGCAACGCGGGTGGAACGGGCAACCCGACGGAAGGTTGATCAGCGACGGCGGAATACCCGGGATGGGTTCGAGCCGACTGTGTCGTTGCGATTCCAGACTCTTCACCGACTTCAGGAGACCGCGCGTGTACGGGTGGGTCGGCCGTGCGAACGCGTCACCGACCGACGCGGACTCGACGACCCGACCGGCGTACATCACCATCACGCGCTCGGTGATCTCGGCGACCACCCCCAGATCGTGGGTGATGAGGATCACCGCCGAACCGTGCTCGGCTTGCATCGCCGCGATGAGCTCGAGGATCTGGGCCTGAACCGTGACGTCGAGGGCGGTCGTCGGTTCGTCGGCGATGAGCAGTTTCGGGCTGTTCACGAGCGCGATCGCGATGACGATGCGCTGGCGCATGCCTCCGGAGAACTCGTGCGGGTACTGATCGATGCGCTTGCCGGGCTCGGGAATGCCCACTTTGTTCAGCGACTCGAGGGCGATCGCGCGCAGTTCCTTCTTCGAGGTACCGGGATGATGGATCTCGTAGGCCTCGGCGATCTGGTGACCGACCGTGTAGAAGGGATTGAGCGCCGTGAGCGGGTCCTGGAAGATCATCGCCACGTCCCGACCACGGACTCCCCGCGCTTCCTCCTCCGTCATGGCCAGCACATCGCGACCTTCGAGCAGGATCTGGCCGCTCACGCGCACGTCGGCTCCGAAGTTGAGCCTCATCAACGAGTTCGCGGTCACCGACTTCCCCGAACCGCTCTCGCCCACGATGGCGACGGTCTCGCCGGCCCGCACGTCGAACGAGACGCCTTGCACCGCCAGGACGTCGCCCTCACCGGTACCGAAGGTGACGTGCAGGTCGCGCACCGAGAGCAGGGCGTCGCTCACTTCACCCTCACTCGCGGATCGAGATAGCCGTACAGGATGTCGACGACGGCGTTGGCGACGACGATGAAGACGGCCGACACCAACGTGGTCGCCACGAGGATCGGTAGATCGGAGTTGACCACCGCGGCCAGGGTCAGTTTGCCGAGACCCGGCAGGTTGAAGATGCTCTCGGTCACCAGGGCGCCGCCGAGGAGGAAGGCGAAGTCGAGACCGGCGATGGTCACGATCGGAACCAAGGCGGCCCGCAAGACGTAGCGCACGATCAACCGGCGCCGGGGAAGACCCTTGGCGATGCCCAAGCGCACGAACTCCTCGTTCATGACCTCGAGCACCCCGTTGCGGGTCATGCGAACGTAGGTGGCCGCCGAGATGAGCGCCAGGACGAACCAGGGCAGGATCAGGGCGCTGGCCCAATCGATCGGATTCTCGGTGATGCCCACGTATCGCGGGAACGGGAGCAAGCCCGTCCAGATCACGAAGACGAGGATCGACAGGAGCCCGAGGAAGAAGGTCGGGAAGCTCACGCCGATCACGCTGAAGACCGTGGCGACACGGTCCTGCCACTTCCCGCGTTTGAGCGCGGCCATGGTGCCCATTCCGACACCGATCAGCATCCACAAGACGAAGGCCCCCGCTGCGATCGAGGCCGTGACGGGCAGGGTGGAGGCGACCAGACTCGTCACACAGTCGTGTCGGTCGTAGGAGTATCCGAGCGAGGGAGCCGGGCAATGAATCGAGGCCGCATCCTCGCCGTAGTCGCGGCCCACGAAGATCCCCTTCATGTAGCTGCCGTATTGCTCGATGATCGGCTTGTCGTAGCCGAGACGCTCACGGTTGGCCTCGATCACCTCGGGACGGCAGTTCTTGCCGCAGGTGAGGGCCGCCGGATCGGCCGGGAGGGCCGAAAAGATCAAGAAAGTGAAGGCACTGATGACGAACAGCAAGAAGACGGCGAAAGCCGTTCGACGGATGACGAAATAAAACATCAGTGCCGGACCGAACTGCGGGTGGGTGGCCGCCCGAGGCGACCACCCACCACGTCAGTCGTTGCGGGGAATCAGCCGGCCAGGCCGATTCCGCCGAGGTTGTACCAGCCGAACGGCAGCCACTGGAAGGCGCCGCGAACGTTCGAACCGACGAGGTTCTGGCTCTTGGTGGCCGAACCGGGGATCGACCATGCCTGGTCCATCACGTACTGGTTCAGTTCCTTCCACATCTTCGACTGCTTGGCGCGGTCGGTCTCGGCCTTGGCCTCGTCGACCTTGGCCTGGAACTCGGCGAAAGCCGGGTCGTTCTCGTTGCTGTGGTAGTTGAATCCACCGCCGTCACCGAAGAGTTCCGGGATCACCGTCGAGGCGTTGGCCCAGTCGGCGGCCCAGCCGGCGCGCATCATGTCGCCCCGGTCACCGTTGATGGTGGCGTAGTACTTCGACGGCTCGATCGGGTTGTCGATGATGTTCACACCGATCGCCTTCAACGAGTCGATCCAGATGGCGATGTTCTTCTGCCAGGTCGCCGAATCGGGGTGATCGAAGCGCAGTCCCTCGCCCGTCGCACGCTCGTAGACGTCGGGGCAGGCCTCCTTGGCCTTGTCCAACATCGCCGTGGCGGCTTCGACGTTCGGGGTGCCGTCCTCGTTCAGGCCGTCGACCAGCTTGGCCGGCTCGTAGTCGGCCGCCAACAGCGGGGCCACGAAGCTCTTGGCGAACTCGCCGGTGAACGGTCCGCCCGCCGCGGTGCGCAGGGCCTCGCGATTGAGGGCGAGCCAGATCGCCTTGCGCATCTCGACGCAGTTGACCTTCTCGACGTTGAACATCGTGTACGACACGAATCCGTCGAAACCGTCGGTGCGGCGATCCTTGAACTGGTCGTCGCCGAACACGGCCTGCAGGTTCTCCGGGAGAATTCCGCCGTAGACGATGGTGTTCTTGTCGTCACCGGCATCGGCGATCATGCGCTCGTCGATCACGGCTTCCTCGACACCGAACTGCCACACGATCTTGTCGACGTGGGGCTCGCGAACGGGATCGGAGTCCTTGTTCCAGTTCTCGTTACGAACGAGGACCATCTCCTTGCCCTCTTCGTAGCTCTCCACCTTGAAAGGTCCGTTCGACACGGGCCCGAGACCGTACTGGTCAGCGGTGTCCTTGTCCTTGGGAACCGGGGCGAAGGCCAAGAGGCCGACGGTGTAGTTGAAGTCGGCGACCGGGACCTTCAACTTGAAGGTGATGGTCTTGCCGTCGCAGCTGACGGCCTCGTCGAACAGGGCCTGCTGATCGGCATCGGCCAACCAGGGTCCGGGATAGGCGCTACCGAAGTCGGAGTCGCCCTCGGGGATGTCGAGGTAGCTCAAGGCGTACATCGGGCCCTCGCCGGCGGTCACCTCGGCGGCGAAAGTACGGGACACGCCGTAGGCGATGTCGGCGCAGGTCACGTCCGAGCCGTCCTCCCACGTGACACCGTCGCGCATGGTGAACGACCAGGTCTTGAGGTCGTCCGACGCGGTGCCGAGGTCGGTGGCCATGTCGGGCACCAAGGCGGTGCCGTCCTTGCCCTCGACCGGCTTGTAAGTCGTGAGCGTACGGGTGAACGTGGAACCCCACGCGCCCAGTTCGGCGCCGGTGTAGACGCGCTGCGGGTCGAGGGTCGAGGCCCCCTCCTGCACGGTCAGGACGTACAGCGTGCCGCCGTCCTTGACCCCGTCCATGGTCGCCGTGCGTCCGCCCGAGTCCTCACCACTCTTTGCTCCACCGCTGCCACCGCCACAGGCCGACAGAAGCGCGGCCACGGCGATGAGCCCGACGGAGATCCGTCTGATTCTCATTGTTTCCTCCCCTTCGTGCGGCCCGGGGCCGCGATATGACCGAACCCTACCAGCCGCTCGGGAGCACCCGATCGTTACCGGTCTCAGAGCTGTTGGCGGTCGCTGCGGGGGTCGAAGGCGTCCCGGAGGCCGTCGCCGAGCAGATTGAAGGCCAGAACCAGCACCATCAGGACGAATCCGGGGATGAAGAGGTAGGTGGGGTCGGCGCGGTAGTAGCGCACGGAATCGCCCAGCATGATCCCCCACGACGCCGCCGGGGCCAGCAAACCGACGCCCAGGAAGGACAAGGTGGCCTCCAGGGCCACGTATCCCGGCAGGCTCAGCGAGACGAACACGATGATCTGCGGCCACAGGTTCGGCAGGAGCTGTCGGAACACGAGGTGTCCGGTGCCGGCGCCGAACGACCGGGCCGCCTCGACGAACTCGCGTTCACGAAGCGACAGCACCTGCCCGCGCACCAGTCGGGCCATGTACACCCAACCGAACACGGTGAGGACTGCCAAGATGTAGGTCAGACGTGCGGTGTTGCCGGCCGGGATTCCCCAGGATTCGAGGCGCTGGGTCATGGGATTCGCCAAAGCGATGATCAGCAGCAACGAGGGGAAGGCCAAGGTCACGTCTCCGACCCGGCTGATCAGCGCGTCGACGAAACCCTTGCGCAACCCGGCCACGATCCCCAACGTGACGCCCACCGAGGTCGTCAACAAGGTTCCGATGGTGCCGATGAGGAGCGAGATGCGTGCTCCGTACATCAATCGTCCGAGGATGTCGCGACCAGTGCCCGGTTCGACGCCGAATGGGTGATCCCACGACACCCCGCCCAAAGGGCCGGCCGGTAGTCCGGAGTCGTTGATCGCCTGACGGTCGAGGGCGTAGGGGTCGATGTTGAGGAGTCTCACGAGGATCGGGGCGAAGATCGCCACGAACACGTAGAAGGACACGATCCAAAATGCGATCGTCGCCCAACGGTTGCGACGAAAGCGTTGCAACCCGAGTTGCAACGGCGACAGGCCCGCCGGCGACAGCACCGATTCCTCGGTGTTGGGCTCCTGATCGACCGACATCGGCACGATCATACGCCGGGCCGGAGGTGCTTCGGACCTAGGAAGCCGGGTATTGGACGATGCGCGCGAACTCGTCGGCGTCGAGACTCGCGCCGCCCACCAACGCGCCGTCGATGTCGGGCTGGGCCATCAATTCACCGATGTTGCCGGCCTTGACCGAACCGCCGTACTGGATGCGCAGGGCATTCGCCGCGTCCGCCCCCCAGGTCGACGCGACCGTGGTGCGGATGTGTCGACACACCTCTTGGGCGTCGGCGGCCGTCGCGGTGAGTCCGGTGCCGATGGCCCAGATCGGTTCGTAGGCCACGACGAGATCCATGAACTGGGTCGCTTCCCGACCGGCCAGCGAGGCCGCCACCTGGGCCCCGACCACCGCCAGAGCCTCGCCGGCCTCGCGCTGTTCGCGGGTCTCGCCGACGCAGACGATGGGATGCATCTTGTGTTTGATGACGGCGGCGACCTTGGCGGCCACGAACTGGTCGGTCTCTCCGAACAACTGGCGTCGCTCGCTGTGTCCGCAGATGACGTAACGGACGTTCAACTTGGCGAGGAAGGCCGCCGACACCTCACCGGTGAACGCTCCGGAGTCATCGGAATGGCAGTTCTGGGCGCCGAGGAAGAACGGGATTCGATCGCTCTCGAGCGTCGTCTGCACCGTGCGGATGTCGGTGAACGGCGGGTGCACCGACACGTCGACTCGCTCGACGTCGTCCTTGGTGACCAGGTAACTCAACTTCTGCACGACCTGCATGGCGTCGTAATGGTTGAGATTCATCTTCCAGTTGCCACTGATCAGTGGTCGGCGGCTAGACGCGGGCATTGGGGGCCTCTCTCAGTGCTTTCAGGCCCGGCAGGTCGCCGAGCTCCAACAGTTCGAGCGACGCTCCGCCACCCGTCGACACGTGATCGACCTCGTCGTCGAGACCGAATTGCGCCAGTGCGGCGGCGGAGTCTCCCCCGCCGACGACGGTGAACGCCTTGGTGTCGGCCATCGCTTGGGCGACGGTGCGGGTGCCCTTGGCGAAACGTTCGTCCTCGAACATGCCCATCGGTCCGTTCCAGAAAACCATGCGCGCGTCCATGATGATGTCGCTGAAAGCCGCCGCCGATCCCGGACCGATGTCGAAACCCTTGGCCCCCTCGGGCAGACGGCGCCCGTAGGTGGCGTAGTTGCCGTCGGCGTCGAGACCGACGATGTCCTCGGGGAGGTGGATGGACTTGCCCGTGGCGAGCAACCGTCGGCAGGTCTCGATCTGATCCGGCTCGAACAACGACGCCCCGACCGGGAAACCCTGCGCCGCGAGGAAGGTGAAACACATCGCCCCACCGATCACGAGCGCATCGACGATCTCGAGCAAAGACTCGACGACGCCGAGTTTGTCGGAGATCTTCGAACCGCCGAGGACCGCGACGAAGGGATGCTTGGGGTGCTGTCGCAGTCCGAGCAACACGTCGACCTCGCGCTCGAGCAGGCGACCCATCGCCGACGGAAGCGTGCGGGGCGGCCCCACGATCGACGCGTGCGCCCGGTGCGCGGCACCGAAGGCATCGTCGACGTAGGCGTCGGTCCCTGACACCAGTCGGGCGACGAAGGCGGGATCGTCCGCTTCCTCGCCGGCATCGAAGCGCAGGTTCTCGAGCAACTCGACTCCCGGCGCCAACGTCGCGAGAAGTTCCCGGACGGGGGCCATGGAGTACTTGTCCTCGGGCGCCCCTTTGGGACGACCCAGATGGCTGGCGCAGACGATCGTGGCGCCGCGTTCGCGCAACCACTCGATGGTGGGAAGGGCGGCCCGCACGCGGAATTCGTCGGTGATGCGCCGGGTTCCGTCAGCGGTCGTCTCCATCGGGACGTTGAAGTCGGTGCGCACCAGGACGCGCTTGCCCGCGACGTCGCCCAGATCCTCGAGCGTGGGTATTCCGTCGATCATGTCGTCAGCGACGCTTCGCCGGCACCTTGGAACCCGCGAAGAGCGTGGTGTCGACCAAACGATTGCTGTAACCCCACTCGTTGTCGTACCACGCGAGCACCTTGACCATCTTGCCCATGCTGGCCGTGAGGCCGGCGTCGAAGATGCTGCTGTGCGGGTCACCCACGATGTCGCTCGACACGATCGGGTCCTCGGTGTACGCGAGAATGCCCTTCAACGGTCCCGCGGCCGCCTTCTTGAAGGCCGCGTTGATCTGTTCGACCGTGGCGGCCTTCTTCAGGTTCGCGGTGAAGTCGACGATCGAGCCGGTGGGGATGGGCACCCGCAACGACGTGCCGTCGAGCTTTCCCTTCATGCTCGACAGGACGAGGCTCGTGGCCCGGGCCGCGCCGGTGCTGGTGGGCACGATGTTGATGGCGGCCCCACGAGCTCGCCGCAGGTCCTTGTGCGGACCGTCGACCAGCATCTGGTCACCGGTGTAGGCGTGAACCGTCTGCATGAGACCTTGTTCGACACCGAACGCGTCGTCGAGAACCTTGACGAGGGGCACGAAGCAGTTGGTCGTGCAGCTGGCGTTCGACACCACCTTGTGCTTCTTGAAGTCGAAATCCTTGTGGTTGACGCCGTAGACGAACGTCGCATCGGCGTTGTCGCACGGTGCCGACACGATCACCAGAGGCGCGCCTCCCTCGAGGTGGTAGGCGGCGGTGTCGCGCTTGGTGAAGATGCCGGTGCTCTCGATGACCACGTCGACCCCGAGATCACCCCACGGCAGGGCCTTGGGATCGCGCTCGCTGAGCACCCGCAGCACTTGACCGTCCACGCTGATGCCGTTCTTCACCGCCTTCACGGTTCCGGACAACTTGCCCATGACCGAGTCGTACTTGAGAAGGTGGGCCATGGTGTCGAGCGAGCCGAGGTCGTTGACCGCCACGATCTCGATGGCCGCGTCGCGCTCACGAACCGCCCGGAAGAAGTTCCGTCCGATTCGTCCGAAGCCGTTGATGCCGACTCGGACGGTGCGGGCGCGGGCGTTCTTGGCGGGGCTCATGGTCATCCTTTCGACGGTCGCCTCTCGGGGCGAGCACCAGCCAAAACTAGTCGGACGAGTCGGCCGGGGCCGGTTTCGCCGGCCGCGCCTCAGCGATCGATGTCGCGGTGACTGACCCGCACCGGATGGCCCGAGGCCTGCAGGCGTGCCGCGACCTCCGTCGCCCCCGCGACCGCTCGGTGGCGACCCCCAGTACACCCGATGGCGATGGTCAGATAGCTCTTGCCCTCCGCCGCGTACTGCGGGACGATCCCGGCCAGCAGACCCACGAGGTTGTCGACGAACGCCCCCGCCTCCGTGCGACCGAGCACGTGCTCACGAACCGCAGCGTCGAGTCCCGTGAGCGGCCGCAGCGCCTCGTCCCAGTGTGGGTTCGGAAGGAAACGGACGTCCATCACGATGTCGGCATCCATCGGGAGACCGTGCTTGAACCCGAAGGACTCCACGGCGATGCGCAGCGTCTCGCGTTCGCCGCTCTCGAAGAGGCCGAGGAGCTTCGCCTTCAACTGGTTCGTGTTGAGTTCGGACGTGTCGATGACCAGGTCGCAATCGCCCTTCATGGGTTCGAGCAATGATCGCTCGAGTTCGATGGACTCCACCAGGCCGTCGGCTTCGGCCGCCAGCGGATGCCGGCGGCGGCTCGCCTCGTAGCGCTTCACCAACTCGCGCGTCGACGCGTCGAGGTACACCACGCGCACCCGGTGACCCTCGCCGCGCATGCGCGCCACCTTCGGCATCAACTCCAGGTGTTGGCGACCCGCGACCAGCGCGAGCCGCTCGATTCCGGACCCCGGCACGCTCGCCAGTTCGACGATCGTGTCGACGAGCGAGGTGGGCAGGTTGTCGACCACGTACCAGTCGAGATCCTCGAGCACGCCGGCCGTCGCGGACCGCCCCGCCCCCGACAACCCGGTGATGACGAGGATGTCGACCATGTCCGAGAAACTAGCGAGCGTCCGCCACGAGCCGACGTATGGGCCCGAGGTCGAAACACCCGTGCCCGTCGGGGCGAAGACTCCGGACGATCCAATCGGCGCCTTCCGCCTTCCACGCCGACACGTCGATCTCGCCGTCCGGTGGCGTGAGGAGCACGCTGGTCTCGAGTCGGCGGCCGTTCGCGAGCGACGCCAGCGCGTCTCGAGCGACGCGCCACCGCTCGACCGGTGCGAACCCGTTCCAACCGTCCGCCCAACGCGCCGCCGCCGGCAACGTCACGCGGGGACCGTCGCCCCCGACCCAGATACGTACTTCGGTGCCGTGCCGGCGGTTCTGATCGTCGACGGCCGACCGCAGGACCCGCAACCCGGTGGCGAAGTCGTTCATGCGCTCCCGCCGCGAACGATCGTCGAGAAAGAGGCGATCGTCGTCGGCGAAACCGCCCGCTCCCACCCCGAGCACGAACCGCGACTGCGACAGTCGGGCCACCGTCGCGGCCGCCCGGGCCAGAATCTGGGGGTGTCGGAACGAGAGCGGCGACACCAGAACACCCACGTCGACCCCGGAACCCGCGACCGCCGTGGCCATCGCCCCGAGAAGCGTCCAGGTCTCCCAGGCCGACCCGTCCGGCGGTCCGACGAAGGGGACCATGTGATCCCAGAGGAACACGCCGTCGACTCCGAGTTCGACGGCGTCGCGGGCCGCCACCGCGAACCGATCGGGCGGAACCTCGTGGGTCTGGAACTGCACTCCGATGCGCACGATCAGACCGTCGGGCTCAGGACTTCGCGGTGCGCAGGTACAACAGACGCGGAATGGTCGCCGCCTCCTGGTACTCGGTGGCACGGGCGAGGAATCCCGCTGGTGGGGCCGGCTCGACCATGCGTTCGAGCACGAGACCGTGAGCGACGAGGGTGTTCAGGTAGCGGCTCAACGGACGGTGCACGAAGGGTATGAAGACGTCCTTCTCCACCTCTTCGACCGTCTGCTGTTCGACGAGGTACGGACCGATACGCCAATACTGTTCGGGCGGATCGAGGATCTGATCGTCGATCCAGCCACTACCGGGAGTTTGGAGGAGTGGGTGATTCAGAAAGAAGCAAAAGCGCCCGCCGGGACGCAGGACTCGCGC
>JBJTFY010000233.1:0-2933 GCA_046093625.1 Actinomycetota bacterium | reverse complement strand
CGCGGTGGGTCGACGTGCGACGCAGGTGCGCGCAGCGAACGTCGCTGGCGATCTGCGCCGCGGTCTTCTTGGTGTAGAGCTTGGGGATGCGGTACCACTCGCCGCTGGTGCGGGCCTCGGCGAGTGAGCGCTGCCAGAACGAACTGCGATGCGGGCGACGTATCGGGCGGGTCGTCGTCGGGACGCTGGTCGGGTGGTTGGTGGTCGTGATTCCGTGGGTGGTGTCGTGGGCCATACCCGGAGAACGACGTTCACATCGAAAACTGTGCGGGTGGGGCTGGACCCCTGTCACCAGCGCTCGAAACTCCAGCCCGTCGGTCGCCCCTGGCTGTAGGGCATCACCCCGTGGAACTGGCGGGGATCGTCGTCGAAGACGAGGGGAACGAAGTGCCGGTCCCCGTCCCACATGGGCAGGTCTGCGGCGCGGCGCACCTCGGGATCGGCGTCACAGGCTCGAAGTAGTCGCTCGAGGGGGATCCAAGCCAACCGCCCCTCGTCGTTCTCAGAGGCGGGTTCGCCCGACCACGCGTCGATCACGAAGATGGGGGAGAGCCAGTCCTCGCCGTTCGGCCCGAAGCCGGGCCACGACACGGTGCCACGCAGACGCATCGCCAGCACTTCGATGCCGGCCTCCTCGCGCAACTCGCGTCGCACGCCGGCCGCCAGGTCCTCGCGCTCTTCGAGTTTGCCGCCCAGGCCGTTCCACTTGCCGAGATGCTCGTCGTTCGACCGACGGGTGCGGTGCACCATCAACACCGTGTTCGCCTGACGATCGAAGAGGTAGGCGAGCGTGCCGATGATCGGGGTGTACGGCATGTCCAATGTTGGCAGACTGACGCGGTGGACGCGAAGGACGTGTATCGGCGCGACGGTGTCGTGGTGTTGCGCGGTGTGCTCCGACCCGGTGAAGTGGAGATGTTGCGGCGTGGGATCGACGAAGTGGTCGCCACGCCGAGCCCGCGCGCCAAAGTGGCCAGCGCCCCCGACGACCCCGGGTTCTTCATCGAGGACTTCTGCACGTGGCGCGAGCACGCGGGCTTCGAAGCCGTGATTCGCACGTCACGGCTGGCCGAGGTGGCTGCCGACCTAATGGGGTCGGTGTCGGTGCGGATGTACCACGATCACGTATTGGTGAAGGAGCCCGGAACGCGACAACGCACCCCATGGCACCAGGACCAGCCGTACTACGACGTCGAGGGAACGCAGAACGTCAGCTTCTGGATTCCGGTCGATCCGGTCGACCGTTCCGATTGTCTGGAGGTGATCGCCGGTACCCATCGCGGGCCGTGGCTGATGCCGCGATCGTTCCTCGACCAACGCGCGCGCTGGTTCCCCGAAGGCTCGCTCGACGAACTTGCCGACTACGACTCCGAGCGCGACCGTCACCGCATCGTGAGCGCCGAGTTGCAGCCCGGCGACTGCATCGCCTTCCACATGTTGTCGGTGCACGGTGCACCCGGTGTGTCGGGAGCGAATCGTCGACGGGTGTTCAGCCTGCGACTGCTCGGCGACGACATGGTGTTCGCTCCGCGCGACTGGACGACCTCGCCCGACATGAGTGCGGTGTTCGACGGGGTCGACGAGCGGGTGGCGGGCCGGGCCTTGTCGGGGGAGTGGTTCCCCCGCCTGCTCTGAGCCCGCCCGATCAACGAGCGACGGTGGTGGTGGGGTCGAGGCGTCGTTCGCCGAGATCGATGAACAGCACCTTGCGGTCCTCGATCACGGGGTACTCGCCATTGGTCGGAGGTGCGAGTTCGTCGACGGAGATCGTGCGCCCCTCACAATCGGTGAAGTCGTCGGTTCCCTCGATCTGTTCGATGGCGCACGCATCGTCACGATCGGCCGGATGGGCGTAGTAGACGATCCAGCCGCGCTGCGGGTCCGAGCCGTTGTGGTCGAGAACGATGGTGCGCTCGCCCGAGGTGGTGCCGAGGCCGGGGAAGAGCACCGGACCGTTCTCGTCGATCGAAGCGGCCCACCGCTCGACGTTGCCCACCTGTAGTCGGTCGGGGGTGAACGTGGTCGTCTGGGCCTGTTCCCCCGACATCAGCGCGGCGATACCGAACATCACGAGTCCGAGCACCGCGAAGAAGGCGATTCCGGCGGCGACCGGAGCCACGGCTCGAGCGGCGGGGGACCTCAATTCGGGACGGCGCACCCCCAGAGTCTGCCCAGCGTGGGGGGCTTTTTTCTCATTCGGGACGAAATTGTGTCAGATGGCTCGCGGTCATGGCTCTTGTCCGTTGCCGGCGCACGAGGCGCCGCACGAAACACGGGGAGAGATCATGAAGACCACCGCCAACATCATCACCAAGTCGATCGCCGCTCTGGCTCTGAGCGGCGGTTTGGTGCTCGGGCTCGGAGTGGCCGGAGCGTCGGCCAGCAACGGGGCCTCGAACAGTTCGGATCGCAGCCACGAGGCGCACGACGAGCACGACAAGGATCACGACGGCATCGGCCACAGCGACGACGAGGACCACGTCGGCCACGGCGTCGGACACGACAGCCACGGCAACGGACACGGTTACGGGCACGGCGACGGGTGCGACGACTCGAACGACGATGCCGGCGACGAGGCCAACGACGCCGCCGATGACGCGGCCGATGACGCGGCCGGCGACGTCGACTCGCCCAACCAGACCGTGGTCGACACGCCCAGTGAGAACACGGTCGCCCAGCCCTCCCAAGACGTGGTCGCCGCCCCGCTGAGCGAGGAGACCACGACTCCGCTGCGCGATGTGGTCGCCCCGGCCGTGGCGAGCGTCGACAGCACCACGAGTGTCGTCGACACGGTCCAGACACCGGTCGCCGCTGAGACCCCGGCGGCCGTCGAGGCTCCTGTGGCCTTCGAGGCTCCGGCGGTCGGGGCGACCGCTTCGCCTCTGCCGATGACCGGAGCGTCCCTCGCGCTGGTGATCGCCCTGGCCGTGTCG
>JBJTFY010000232.1:0-8859 GCA_046093625.1 Actinomycetota bacterium | reverse complement strand
AGCTTCTTCGAGATCGGCGGTGTGATCGGTGGACTCGCGCTGGGTCTCGTCGGCCAGGCGTTCGGCGAGCGCTCGACCTTTCTCGGTGGAATCGGGTTCGCCGTGGCGGGCTTGCTGTTGTTGCGTCGCACGCGACGCACCGCGCCGTCAGTGCTCTGAGGGGCGTCCGCTCATCATCGACTCGGCCGAGCGCAACGGTCGGTTGGGCATGGCGAGCGCCACGACGAAGGCGATCGCGATCAAGGGCACCGCGCCGCGGAACACGACGACGATGGCGTGAGTCAGCGCGTCGAGTGCCTGTTCGCGCGTCGGCGACGGAAGCTTCTTGATCATGCGCGGTGCCTGCACGAGCTTGGGGTCGATGCGCCCGTTCAACTGGGTGGCGAAGAGCGCGCCGTAGGCGGCGAGACCGACGGCACCACCCAACTGCCGCATGAAGACCACGACCGACGACGCGGTGCCCATCTCGCTCGGGGCCACGGCGTTCTGCACCGCCAGAGTGCCGGTCGGCATGATCATTCCCATGCCGACGCCGAGGGTGAACGACGCCGACATCGCGAGGTAGAGGTACCCGTGCGAGGAGTCCAGGAACGAGGCCATCACGAATCCAACTGCCGTGATTCCGCATCCGATGGGCGACCACATCTTGTACGTGCCGGTGCGCGACGTGATTCGGCCCACCCAGGTGGCGGTGATCGCGACCGACACCGCCATCGGAACCAGCAACAGACCGGAGTTCGTGGCCGACACCCCGGTGACGCCCTGCAAGAAGAGCGGCATGAACGCGTTGGCACCGTAGAAGACCGCGCCGATCAGGATCATGAGGGGGACCACGACCCTGACGGTGTCGATACGCAACATGGGGAGCGGGATGATCGGCTCGGGGGCCACCGCCTCCCAGCGGACGAAGGCGACGGTGCCCACGATCGCGGCGGCGAAGAATCCGAGCGTCGGGGCCGACAACCAGCCGTACTCGTCGCCGGTCCACGACAATCCGAGCAGCAACGTGGTGACCGCGAACACGAGCAGCGTCGCGCCGAGGAAGTCGACCTTGCGTTGCTGACGGGTGAAGGGGAGTCGTAGTGCCTTGTTCGTGATGGCGATGGCGACCACTGCGACCGGAACGTTGACGAGGAAGATCCAGCGCCAACTGGTGTGGTCGACGATGAAACCGCCGATGAGCGGTCCGACGACGCTGCTGAACGTGAAGATGCTCGTGATGAGACCCATGTACTTGCCGCGTTCACGGGGCGCCACGACGTCGCCGATGATCGCGAAGGCCACGGCCATCAGACCGCCACCTCCGACGCCCTGCACTCCGCGGGCCACCACCAGTTGCCACATCGATTGAGCCGTACCGCACAGCACCGAGCCGACGGCGAAGATGATGATCGCCGCCTGGAACAGTCGTCGGCGGCCGTACAAGTCGGAGAGTTTGCCGAACAGGGGAGTCGACGTGGTGCTCGTCAACATGTATGAGGTACCGACCCACGCGTAGTACTTGATGCCTCCCAATTCGCCGACGATCGTGGCCAGGGCAGTGTTGACGATGGTGCCGTCGAGGGCCGACAGGGCCAGACCCGAAATCACGCCGGCGAACACCATGTAGAGCTGACGTTTGGTGATGTCGACGCCCATGGGGGTGGCGGAGAGGGTTTCGGACATTGATTGCACGGTACAACGAACCTCGGCGGGAGGGGTAATCCCACCGTGTCACTCACGGCACAACGGGCTCCGGTGGTCGCCGCTGCCAAGATGAGCCGATGGACGGCGAGCTCGTGAGACACACGTACCGCAGCCCGGTGGGCCGCCTGACCTTGGTGGCCTCCTCGACCGGATTGCGAGCGGTGCTGTGGCCGCACGACGACCCGGCCCGGGTGCCCTCGGTGGGTGGAGCACGCGCGGGTCGCAACGGCGTGATCGAACTGACCGTGACCCAACTCGACGAGTACTTCGCCGGTCGGCGGCGCGACTTCGACCTTCCGATCGAGCCCCGGGGCACCGCGTTCCAGGAGTCGGTGTGGCGTGTGTTGCGCACCATTCCCTACGGATCGACGATGACGTACGCCGAGCAGGCGGCCGTGTTGGGCGACGCCAAGAAGGCCCGAGCGGTCGGCGCGGCGAACGGGCGCAATCCCTTGAGCATCGTGGTGCCGTGCCACCGTGTGATCGGGGCGTCGGGTGACCTCACCGGGTTCGCCGGCGGCACCACGGCCAAGAAGGCCCTGCTCGAACTCGAACGTCGCCATGCTCCGCCGCGGGTGCGAGTTCGAACGGCCGACGAGGACCCCCGTCTCGCCGAGATGTTCGCCAAGGGATTGACCGCGCCGAGCGGCGCTCCGCTGAACATCTTCGGTTCGCTCGCTCATCACCCCGATCTGCTGCGTCGTTGGCTCGTGTTCGCCGGTCACGTTCTCTCGAAGAACACCATCGGTCCGCGCGAACGCGAGTTGCTGATCCTGCGCACCGGCTGGAACTGCAACTCACCGTACGAATGGGGTCAGCACGTGCTGATCGCTCGCGCCTGCGGGCTCAGCGACTCCGAGATCGAGCGTGTCGGCGACGGGCCGACGGCGAAGTGGTCCGACCTCGATCGGTTGCTCCTGCTGGCGGCGGACGAACTCCACCGCGACCAGAGAATCGGTGAAGCAACCTGGATCGGGTTGTCGTCGCGACTGTCGACCGAGCAGATGCTCGACGTGATCGCCACGGTGGGCAACTATCACCTGGTGGCGATGTTCCTCAACTCGCTGCGGGTGGAACTCGACGAGGGCGTTCCGGACGAACCTCGCCTGCGCTGATCGCTCAGCCCTTGCGGCGTGAGGACTGCATCTGCTCGCGACGGCGACGAGCGGCTTCCTGCTCGGCGGCCTTGCGGGCCTTGCGCTGCTCCTTGAGCGCATTGCGCTCGGCGTCGTCCTTGTCGTCGACGCGCAAGGGGGCGATCGTCACCTCGGGCGCGGGCGGAACCTTCCAAGCGTCGTCGTGCTTGAGGATGCGGGTGATGATCGGCGAGGCGATGGCCTCACCGGTGACGACGGTGGCCAGCATCACCTGGGCGACTCCGAGACCGTGACGCTCGATGACGCCGGGTAGGACCTCGCGGAGGTTCTCCTCGCTGGGGTCGTCGGCGTTGGCCCCGAGGGCCTCGATGCAGTCGTTGAGGCAGGCCTCGGTGAGCACCAACGCGGCGCGCTCGAGGTCGCCGTTGATGCGCCCCTTGAGCACGGTCGCGCGCAACGCCGCCACGAAGGCGTCGGGGGCGGGGTCGCTGCCCTTCACGCCGGCGATGTGTTGCATCGCGTCCTGGCCGTCTTCCTCGAGCGCGTCGTACAAGGCGACGATCGTGGCGTCGGGGAGGAGGCGAAAGGCCCGGTCGAGCACGGACAGGGCGGCGAGACGATTCTTGACTTGATTCACAATCGGGAGAGGCTACTGCCCGCGCGTGCGTCAGCCCGCCCGCGCGTGCGTCAGAATGTCGGCATGAGCACCGAAACCGGCCTCAAGGCCCGTATCCAAGCCGACATCGCCGAAGCGGTGCGTGCCGGCGACGAGTTGACCAAGTCGACGTTGCGTATGGCGTTGGCCGCCATCATGAACGCCGAGGTGGCGGGGAGCGAAGCCGTCGTGTTGAGCGACGAGCAGATCGTGAACGTTCTGCGCTCGGAATCGAAGAAGCGGGCCGAGTCGGCCGAGATCTACGAGCAAGCGGGGCGGGTCGAGTCCGCGGCCAAGGAACGCGGCGAGATCGTGATCATCGATCGTTACCTTCCGGCGGCCATGGATGCGGCGGCGCTCGCGGCGATCGTCGCCGAGGAGGTGACCGCGGCGGCCGGCAACGGTCAATCGGGACCCAAAGCGATGGGTGTCGTCATCAAAGCGGTCAAGGAACGTGTTGGTGCATCGGCCGATGGTGCGGCCATCGCCGCGGCCGTGAAGTCCGCGCTCGCCTGATACCTTCGCTCGCGGGGGTGGGTCATGATTCGTCGTCGTTGGTCGGGTGTGCTGGTGGCGGTCGTCGTGGTGGCGACCGCGGCGTGTTCGGGTGGGGACGACGCCGGTCCCGAGTCCTCCGCGCCGGAGACCCAACCGCCGGCCACCGAGCCCGCGACGCTCGAGCCCGCCCCATCCGATTTGGTGGCCGCCATCGAGGCCACGATCGACGCCGCTCCGTCGTGTGACCCGATCGCGCCCGACCTCTGCCTCTTGCCGTTCCCGAGCGACTTCTACACCGTCGCCGACGACACGCCGACCGGCCGGCGTGTTGCGTTCCCCGCCGACGGGATGCCGGTGAACTCGGGTGGTGTCCCGATCGACCCGAGCGAGTGGAACCGCAACGACGGGTTCAGCCCGAACTCGACTCTGCTCGCCTCCTTCGCCGACGTCGACGGTGCGAACCTGCCGACCTGGACCGACATCACCGCGTCGACCGCCGATGACGCGACGGTGGTGTTGCTCGACGCGGCCGGTCGTCGCGTTCCGCTGTGGGCCGAGGTCGACGAGGGGGACGATCCGCTGCTCGTCATCCATCCGGCCGAGGTGCTCGACGACGGTGGCCACTACGTGGTGGGGATTCGAGGACTCGTCGACGGCCGGGGCGACCCGATCGAGGCATCGCCGGCGTTCGTGGCACTACGGGACTCGCTCGACACCGCTTTGCCCGCGATCGAGGAACGTCGCGTTGCGATGGACGAGGTCTTCGCCACTCTCACCACTGCCGGCGTCGAACGCGGTGAGTTGCAGTTGGCGTGGTCGTTCACCGTGGCGAGCACCGAGAACCTCACCGCGCGCATTTTGGCCGTGCGCGACCAGACGATCGAATGGCTCGAGAACACCGCTGGCGGGTACACGATCTCGTCGGTGACCCCTCGCTCGCGCGACGACGTCGCGGTGCAGGTTGCCGGAACCTTCACGGTGCTGAATCACATGACGGGCGCCGGCGAGCCCGGACAACGTTTCGCCTACGACAGCGACGACCCCGACGCTCTGCCCGTGCCCAACGGCGAGGTCGAGGTGCCGTTCGTGTGTCAGGTGCCGATCGCGGTCGAGACCGACCCCGATCTGGTCCTGCGTCCGGGGCTGTACGGGCACGGTCTGCTCGGCAGCGAATACGAGATCGACTACGGCGGCGACGTGCGGGCGTTGGGCAACGAGGCCGGGATCCTCTTTTGCGCGACCCAATGGGCGGGCATGAGCGAGATCGACGTCGGCAATGCGGCCCAGACGCTCGGGGACTTCTCGAACTTTCCGACGATGGCTGATCGCATGCAGCAGGGGATCGTGAACTTCGTCGCCCTCGGTTGGATGATGCAACACGGGTTTCTCGCCTCCCCGGAATTCGGCGGCGTCAAGGTCGAAGGTGACCTCGTCTATTACGGCAACAG
The DNA here is from genome assembly GCA_046093625.1 of Actinomycetota bacterium. Classification (GTDB taxonomy): domain Bacteria; phylum Actinomycetota; class Acidimicrobiia; order Acidimicrobiales; family Ilumatobacteraceae; genus Casp-actino8. Next base: position 3,475 of record JBJTFY010000232.1, on the reverse strand, counting down.
CCAGGGCGGCATCATGGGCTCGGCCCTGGCGGCGGTGTCGCCCGACATCTCGCGGTCGGTATTGGGCGTCCCCGGCATCAACTACGGATTGTTGTTGGCCCGTTCGGTCGATTTCGACACCTACGAAGCCATCATGGAACCGGCCTACCCGTCGCGCCGCGAGCGCACCTTGATCCTGTCGTTCGTGCAGATGCTCTGGGATCGCGGCGAGGGCGGTGGCTACGTCAACCACATCGCCTCGGATCCCTTGCCGGGCACCCGTGACGACAAGGCACTGCTGTTCCACGTGGCCCTCGGCGATTGGCAGGTGTCCGAGCTCTCGGCGTTCATCGCCGCGCAGGCGGTGGGTGCCACGATCCACACTCCGGTCGTCGAAAACGGGCGCAGTCGGGAGGTGACACCGGGGTGGGGACTCGATCCGGCGGTCGACGGCCAGACAGGGTCGGCGATCGTGGTCTGGGACTCGGGCAGTGATCCCATTCCGATCGGTCCCGTGCCGCCTTCCACGGGTCGGGACCCGCACGAGGACCCGCGCGACGACCCGTTGCCCCGTTCGCAGATGCGCGCGTTCTTGATCGACGGTGTCTTCGTCGACGTGTGCGACGGCGGACCGTGTCGGGCGCTGCAGACCGGTTGACCCTCGAACACGACGAGGGCGACCCGGTCTCCCGAGTCGCCCTCCCACCCCGTCGCACGACGAGGGAACCTCACATTGCGGGAGTGATCGTGACCAGCACGTCGGTGTAGGTGGTGACGCCCTTGCTGTTGGTGATGCGGACCGACACGTAGTCGCCGCTCGACAGCTGCAAGTTCTCTGCCTTCCAGATGGAATTGACCGACGACGTTTCGCGACCGAGCGTGGCACCCGTCGTGGTCTTGGTGTCGCCCGCGTAGTAGACGAGCTTCACCGAGATGATGTCGTTGGCACCGAAGCCGCTTTCCTTCAGGAAGAGGCTGGCGTCCAGATCGCCGCTGCTGCCGAAGAAGAGAACCATCTCGACGGAGGCACCGGGATTCATCAAGATCTCGAGAGTCGGCACACCTCCGATGCTCGGAGTGGAGTCGCCCGAGTGGATCTCGACCGGGGCGTCGGTCGCGGGAGTGTCGGTCGCGGGAGTGTCGGTCGCGGGGACGTCGGCGGTGGAATCGTCGACGACGTCGGTGTCGGCGGCCGGCGTTTCCGACGCCGGGGTTGTCGGCGAGTCGGTCACCGGGCTCTCATCGGCAGGGAGGACGTCGAGGTCGGTGGTCACGCTGCTCGTGTCGGTGTACGTGTCGGTGTCCGCCTCGCGCCGATCGCCGGCCCCTTCGTCTGACGACCGGTGATCGTCGGCATCGATCGCGGTTTGCGTGGTGTCAGACATCGACGTTTCGCCGGTCGTAGCCGCGGTCTCGGTGGTGATGTCGGACTGGGCGACGGTGGCTCCGTTGCCCAAGCACGCGGTCGCGCCGACCGACAGACCGGCCACCGCCAGGGCGGCGAGTCCGGTGGCGACGAACTTGTTGTTGCGGTTGATCTTCATGACATTCCCCTGTCTTTTCGTGGCAGCCCGTGTGGCTGCTCACCGGACAAGAGGAGCGTCCGACGACTTCCTCGCACTTTTCACGCCGAATCTTTCCGGCTCACTCTCCCGACCCGAAATTGGTTCCCAACAGGAAACCTCCGGCGAACACGCAGTGATCGATCGTGGCACCGCTGAGGTTGGCCAGGCCGAGGAAGACCCCGGAAAGGTTCGAGCCGGTCAAGTCGGCCCCGACCAGGCTCGCCCCACAGGCGTTGACGTCGCGCAAGGAGGAATTGGCGAGCAGAGCGCCGTCGAGCACCGCTTCGTACAGGACGGCCCACGTCAAGTCGACACCGGGCATGTTCGCATTGGTGAGGTTCGCTCCGTACAGGTTCACCCCGCACAGGTCGGCACCCTCCAGATTCGCGCCCGCGAGGTTCGCCCCGGCGAGGTTGGCTCCGAGCAGGTTCGCCCCGGCGAGGTCGGCCCCGGCGAGGTTGGCACCGCTCAGGTTGCTGGCGGAGAAGTCGGCACCGCGCAGGTTGGCGTTGGCAAAGTCGTGGCCGCGTAGGTCGCGCACGGAAAAGTTCTCGGGCGGTCTCGATTCGTCGTTCATGAGCGCCAACGCTACGAATCCGGGCCCCCGTGGGCACCTCGCGTGACCATTCAGTGTGACGGGGAACAGTGCGCGGTGGTGCGATCTCGCCGTCGAATGGCGCCCACGGTAGGAATCGGACCTACGACCTTCTGCTCCGGAGGCAGACGCTCTATCCACTGAGCTACGTGGGCAACTCTTGACAGACTAGCGGTGAAGGTGGTCGTACAGTTCCGGCATGGATTCGGGGCGAGCGAACCGTGTGTGGGTTTCGTTGGTGTTGTCCGTCGGGGCGATGGGGTGTTCAGCGAACGACACATCGGCCCCCACCACGACGATGGTCGAGGGCACGGCTCCGCCCTCGTCGCTCGTCGTCGACACGGTCGCCCCCGACCCCGGGTTCTCGTTGCACGGAATCGGTTACTACGACGTTCCGTTCCTCGGCTCCGGGCTCCTGCGCGGGACCGGATGCGGCAGCGGAAACGATGGCGACCCCTTGCTGGATGATCAACTGCCGGACGGTCTGTGGTTCGGTTCGCTCGGTCCGCAGTACGAGAACTACGACCCGGTGAGCGCCGACGACCTCGGCTACGGATACGCGCGCCTCGATGACACACGACTCGAGATCGACTTGTGGTGCGTGTACGCGGGCGACGCGGCCGCCGAACGCTATTTCGCTCCCTCGTGTCAGTCCGACCTCGGATGCCCGTCGAGCAACACCTCGTGGTGGTTCACCGAGGACACCAGCAATCGCTTGCGCTCACTGCCCTTGGCCGGCGATGTCGAGTATTCGGCCGAGCCCGAGGTCGGTGAACCGTTCTTCCCCGGGTGTTCCACCGACGATGCGTTCGTGGCCAATGCCGCCTGGCGTAACTGGCCGGTCTGGATCGCGGTGAACGACGGCGAGGTCACCGAGATCCTCGGCGTCTGCAGTTACTACACGATCCTTCGCTCGTGAACCGACTCGCGTGAATCGCTCGAATTGTCGGTGGTGAACGCCCCGCCATCGGCAACAATGGTGCGCGTATGGCCGACCCCCTCGACCTCCTCGCCGCGCGGCTTCAGGCGGCCTTCGACTCCGTGGCGGGTCGTTCCGGCGTCGATCCCGTCATCCGGCCGAGCGACCGCGCCGATGCCCAGGCGAACGGGGCGCTCGGGTTGGCCAAGGAACTCGGACGCAACCCGCGCGACGTGGCCCAAGCGGTGCTCGAGGCGTGCGGAGACCTGTCCGACATGTGCTCCTCGGTCGAGGTGGCGGGCCCGGGGTTCCTGAACCTCGTTCTCGCCAACGGATTCCTGGCCGACGAATTGTCGAAGGTGGCGGCCGACCCGCGTCTCGGGGTGCGGTCGGTTCCGTCGCGCACGGTGCTCGTCG
>JBJTFY010000231.1:0-4093 GCA_046093625.1 Actinomycetota bacterium | reverse complement strand
GTGATGGTGGGGGCGCCCCACTTCTTCTCGAGGACGACGTTGCGACCCTTGGGTCCGAGCGTGACGCGCACGGCGTCGGCGAGCTTGTTCATGCCCGCTTCCAGACCACGGCGGGCCTGCTCATCGAATGCAATCATCTTGGCCATGTGAGTGACTCCTTGAGGGTTGTCTGCTGTCTGAACCGCCGGGGGTGGCGGGTGTCGGCCGGGTTCGCACTCGGTCCGAACGACTGCTAGCACTCTAGAGGTGGGAGTGCTAAAGCGACAACCGGAACCCCCGACTGACTAGGCATGACACCCCGATTCGGCCGTACGCTCGGGACATGCAGGTGTTGGTCGTCGGCGGAGGCGTCTCGGGGTTGTCCACAGCCCTGAAGTTGGGGCGGCGGGGGCATCAGGTGACCGTGCTCGAACGCGACGACACCCCCATGCCCGACAGCGCCGATCAGGCCTTCTTCTGGGATCGGCGGGGTGCGCCCCAGGTGCGACACAGCCACGCCTTCTTGGCCCGACTGGTCGGCCTGCTGCGCCAGAACGAACCGGACGTGTTGCAGATGTTGCTCGACGCCGGCGCGACCGAGATGCCCTTCGGCCAGGACCTCCCGCCCACCATGGCCGATTTCGCTCCCCAGCCCGACGACGACGAACTCACCATGCTCACCTGTCGGCGGACCACGTTCGAATGGGTGTTGCGGCGCATCGTCCTCGACGAGGGCCGCGTCGCGTTCCGCACCGGCGTCGGGGTGAGCGGACTGTTGCACGCCCCGCACCCGAGCGGGTTGCCCCTCGTCACGGGCGTGCGCCTCGAGGATGGCAGTGAGCTCACGGCCGACCTCACCGTGGTCGCCGGAGGTCGTCGTTCCACGCTGCCGGATTGGTTGGCCGACATCGGTGTCGGACCGGTGCCCGAGTACAGCGAGGACACCGGAATCATCTACGCCTCACGCTTCTATCGATTGAAGCCCGGTCACACCTATCCCCCGCGCCTCGGACCGATCGGCGGCGATCTGGGGTACATCAAGTACGGCGTCTTCGTCGGTGACAACGACACGTTCTCCATCACGTTGGCCACGCCCACCGACGACTCCGAACTGCGCACCCGATTGGCCGACCCGGCGGTGTTCGACGAAGCGGCGCGTCAGTTGGTCGCCACCGCTCCCTATCTCGACGGACGCGCCGAACCGTTGGTACCCGAGGTGTACGTGATGGCCGGTTTGCTGAACCGCCATCGCGAGTACGTCGTCGACGGGCGACCGTTGGTGTTGGGCATGCTGCCCGTGGGCGACGCCGTGGTGTGCACGAACCCGTTGTACGGGCGCGGTTGCTCGACGGGTTACTGGGGTGCTCATCTCATGAGCCTCGCGATCGACCATCACGCCGACGATCTCGAGACGCTCGCCGTCGAGTACGACGCGGCGATCGAACGCGAGATCATGCCCTGGTACCGGGCCGGGGTCGAACAAGACGCCGAGGCCCGTCGCGTGGCCGCGCGAATGCTGACCGGCGACGACCCCGACTCCGACACGTCCGACCCCAAGACCTTCATGCGTTCGGTGTTGCGCGAGGGTTTGTTGCCGGCCCTGCGATCGGACCAAGTGGTGCTGCGCGCGTTCATGCGCAACCTGAACCTGCTGTCGAGCCCCGACGCGATGATGAAGGACCCCGAGGTGATGAACCGCGTCTTCGCGGTGTGGCAGGACCGTGAGAACCGACCGCCCGAGATTCCGATGGGTCCCCGACGTCGACTCGAGTTCCTCGAACTCCTCCCCGCCTGAACACCTTCGCTCGCGCTGGTACCGACGCCTCGTCGGAACCGTTTGCGGACGGATCCTCAGCCGCCGGCGACGGCCGGGATGATGCTCACGGTCTCACCCGCGGGCACCGGAGTGTCGAGCCCCTGCAGGTAGCGGACGTCGTCATCGGCCACGAACAGGTTCACGAAACGGCGCAGGGCGCCTTGGTCGTCGAGCAGTCGATCCTTGAATCCGGGATGGGCACTGTCGAGATTCGCGATCACGTCACGCAACGTCGAGCCCTCCACGGACACGGTCGAATTGCCGCCGGACAAGGGGCGAAGTGTGGTGGGGATGCGCACGGTGACGGCCATATCCGAAACCCTACCCATCAAGTCAGGAATATCCCAACCGGGTGTCGAGGGCGTACGACAGACTGACGGGGTGCGTGTTCTGGCCGCAGTCGACAAGTTCAAGGGCACCGCGTCGGCGGTGGAGGTCGCCCGCGCCATCGGACATGCGTGCTGGGAACTGGGGCACGACTGCGACGAGATCGCACTCGCCGACGGTGGCGAGGGAACGCTCGACGCACTCGGGGGCGCCAATCGTCAGAACATCGTCACCGGTCCATTGGGTGATGCGGTAACGGCCGGTTGGCGATTCCAGAACGGCACGGCGGTCATCGAGATGGCCCGAGCCGCCGGACTCTCGTTGATCGGCGGACCCGATCGCAACGATGCCGTCGCCGCCTCGACCACCGGCGTGGGCGAGTTGATCGATCGCGCTCTCGACCTCGGTGCCGAACGCATCATCGTCTGTCTCGGGGGATCGGCAACGACCGACGGTGGATTGGGTGCGGTGCGAGCGATCCACGCACCGGCGCGTCTGAAGAACGTCGAATTCCTGATCGCCTGCGACGTCACCACCGCTTTTCTCGACGCCGCGGCCGTCTTCGGCCCGCAGAAAGGTGCGAGCCCCAGCCAGGTGCGCTTGCTGGCGGGACGACTCGAACGCGTGGCGCAGATGTACCGCGAGTACATGGGCGTCGACGTCACCGGCATCGCCGGTGCCGGGGCGGCCGGCGGACTGGCCGGCGGACTCGTCGCGCTCGGTGGAACGCTGATCCCCGGATTCGAATTGGTCGCCGACGAACTCGACTTCGACTCCCGTTTACGCGCGGCCGACGTGGTGATCACGGGCGAGGGATGTCTCGACCACACGAGTTACGACGGCAAGGTGGTGGGATGCGTGATCGAAGCCGCCACCCAGGCGAACAAGCCCGTCGGGGTGGTGGTCGGTCACGACGAGATCGACGCCGACATCGACGCCGGCCTCACGAAACCAGCGGCGATCGTCGAACTACGGGCTCTCTTCGGCGACGAACGCGCGATGAGCGAGCCACTGTGGTGCATCGAGCACGCGGCCCTCGAGGTGTTGCACGCGCTGGGCGGCTGAGCGCGAACCGGATCAGGCGGGCGCGAGCGTGGTGGTGGTGTCGGTCGGTGCCGTCGGCAACGCGCCGGGCAACAACTTGCCGGCCAAGTCGGTGCCCAACAACACGAGCACGGTGGCCTCACCGAGATCACCCGACTCGACCGGCGGCGGAGTTGGGACCGCTTCGATCGGGACCCCGCCCAACACCTGGGCGACCGCGGCCGCACCGCTCTCGTAACCGGCGACGTAATACACCTTGGTGGCGGTCTGCTTCCCGACGGTCTCAGCGGCGTTGGTGGGCTGGGTCACGATGAACTGCTGGGCCTGCAGGGCGGTGCTCATCTGACCAGCCGAACCGGTGACTCCGGAGGCGTTGGCCACCATCACCTTGAACCCGGTGCGGGGCAAGGTGGTGGTGTCGGTCGGAATGGTCGAACCGGACGGGTCGATCGGCATCGTGGTGGTCTCGTCGGTCTGGTCGGGGACATAGGTGTCGCCGCGATCGCGGTTGACGTCGCGCAGGATCAAGAAACCGAGCAGCACGGCGATGGCAGCCACGATGACGCTGAGGGTGGTGGAGACGCTGACGCCATTGCCGGCGGCGCGACCGCCCCGGCCCTCGTTCGAAGCCTGATCGTTGCTCATGCCTGAAGTCCTCCGGTCTCGGATGTGCCATCGAGGCGCATGCGCCGACGCCGCTCGCGCGCCCTTTGCAGACGACGAACGACGAGTGGATCGTACGCCAACGCCTCCGGGCTATCCAGCAGCCTGTTCAGCTCGTTGTAGTAGTCGTCGGCCGAGCAATTGAAGCGCTCGCGGAGCATCAAGTCCTTGACGCCGTCCTCGGTCCACCACCCGCGCTCGAAATCGAGGATGGCCTGTTCGCGTTCGGTCAACGACATTGTGTAAGCCTGCCCGTTTCGGGCA
>JBJTFY010000230.1:0-3362 GCA_046093625.1 Actinomycetota bacterium | reverse complement strand
GGCTGCTGTTGAGACTCGGCGCCAACGCCACGGTCCGTTCGCCGCAGGAGTGGCGATCGTTGGGTTCGGCGACCGCGCGGATCGTGCGTCAGCGCTACGACAAGAAGTAGTCGCGCGCTCGTTCGAGCGAGTCGATGCCGTTCGGACCGAGAAGGTGTCCGAGCAATTCGGCCGTGGCGCGCGAGTCGTGCAGGGCGTCGTGGGCCTGGTCGAGAACGATCCCGTAATCGCGGCACAGCGAGGCGAGCTTGTGGTTCTTGCGGCGTTGCGGGTCGAGGCGTCGTGAGAGGTCGAGGGTGCACAGCACCCCGGTCCAGTCGAGTCGAACTCCGGTGGTCTCGGCCGCCGCACGAAGGAACCCGACGTCGAAGGGGGCGTTGTGCGCCACGACCACCCGGCCGTTGGTGAGTGAGGCCAGGCGTTTCATGGCCGTCGGTAGCGACGGGGCCAACAGGAGGTTGCGGCGGCGGATGCCGTGGATGTGGGTCGGTCCGAGGTGGGCGGTCAGTACCCGTTTCGGGCGCACGTACGAGCACCACTCTGAGGTGTCGGAACGACCGGCGGTGATGACCGCCATTTGCAAAATCGAGTCACTGGGCTTGAGCCCGGAGGTTTCGAGGTCGACGACGGCGACGTCGAAGGGGAAGATCCTCGTGCCCACCCTAGGGCGGGGGTGTGGTCGATCAGCTGGCCGAACGCAACCCGCGAGCGCGCACCCCGATCGGAGCGGCCACCGTGAAGCCCGCCAGGTGACGGTCCTCCTCGGACTCGCCACCCCAGCAGCCGTACTCGCGGTTCTCGCGGGCGAAGATCTGACATTTGTCGTTCACCGGGCAGGTGCGACAGAGCAGACGAGCCTGGGCTTCGCGACGCACGCGCGCTTGGGGTCGCTCGGCCTTGGGCGGGAAGAACAAGTTGGTCTTGCCCTTGCACACCGCATGGTCCATCCAGTTGAAAGAGGCCGACAACGGCACTTCGGTGGACTCGATCGCTGACATGGTGACCGCCTGACTGGGTTGGAGGTGCGGGCTGCTATCGACTGCGGGGGAGAGATTTGGGCGGCAGGGCCAGGAGGGGGGATTGGCCCTGCCGCACGCATTTAACACTAAACGACGATCGCGGGGTCGTCAACGATTTCTTTGTCCACGAATGTCGCCTCGGTCACAGCCCGTCACGGGCGGCGCTCACTGCTCCTGAGCAGGGGCTATGCACTGACCAGCAGTCGAGTCAGAGCAGTTCGGCGGCCAGCGACGCCACCTCACTGCGCTCACAGGCGGTGAGGGTGATGTGGCCGAAACAGTGCTGACCGCGGAAAGCCCCGATGAGCACCGCCAGGGCGTTGTTCGACTCGCCGAGGTACGGGGCGTCGATCTGGCTGGTGTCACCGGTGAAAATCACCTTGGTGCCCTCGCCGATGCGGGTGAGGATCGTCTTGAGGGTCGTGGGTTCCAGGTTCTGGGCCTCGTCGACCACCACGATCTGACGGTGCAACGACCGGCCGCGCAGGAAGGTCACCGACTCGAGTGACAGCTGATTGCGCGCGATGAGTTCGTCGATCATCGTCCGCGCCTCGCGATTCGAGCGTTGATCGGTGAGCGCGACGATGGCGTCGTGGATCGCCGACATCCACGGATCGAGCTTCTCGTCGAGGCCGCCGGGAAGGAATCCGACGTCGGCCCGTCCGACCGGTACGAGCGGACGGTAGACGGCCAACTTCTCGTAGCGCCGTTGCTCGACCACCTGCTCGAGTCCGGCGGCGATGGCCATGACCGTCTTGCCGGTGCCGGCCCGACCGTCGAGGGCGATGACGCTCACCTCGGGGTCGAGCAACAACTCGAGGGCGAACCGCTGTTCCTTCGACCGCGCCCGCAGCCCCCACGCTTCGGGCGACGTCTGGGGGATCAGGTGCAGTGCGTCGTCGACGCAACGCACGAGGGCCGACTGCGACCCGGCGCGCAAAACCGCGAAGGAGTTCTCGGCGAGCGTGCCCGCCGATGCGACGTCGACGGCGTCGACGGAGACTCCGGCGTACAACGAGTCGATGACGGCCGACCCGCAGTCGATCGTGGTCCATCCGAGGGGTCGACTGTTCGAGTGGCGACCGACGAGTTGATGCTCGTGCGCCGTGAGTCCGAGGTGCGCGGCTTTCAGACGCAGGGCGGCGTCGTTCGACACCATGCGGGTGGGGGCGTGGGTGGCCTGGCCGAGGGCCGCGCCGATGATGCGATTGTCGGGCTTGGCGGCGTCGAGCCCGTGTTCATTGAGCAAATGCTTCTGGATCCCGTTGATCTCGATGTGCACCGTCGCCGAGTTCGGGGCGTCCGTCAGGGGCACCGGGTGGGCCAGCGAACCACCGGCTCTCGTGCGCAACTCCTCGAGCGAGCGCAGCGCTGCACGGGCGGCACGACCCACGTCGTCGGGTCGACTCTTCAGACCGTCGAGCTCCTCGATCACGGTGAGCGGGATCACGATCGCGCACTCGGGATACGCCGCCAGGCAATTCGGATCCGCGATCAGCACCGAGGTGTCGAGCACCACGCGGGTGCCGTGCGCAGTGGCCGTCCGATTGGCGGGGGCGGGGTCGCCCGTGGTGTGCTCGCCCGTTTCCCGCATCAGTTCGGTCACTGAGACTCCTTCCAACCCTTCGTCGCGAAGTGGTGGTGTGAGGTGTGGTGTGTTTGTCGGCGAACGGGTCCGAGGGGCGGGATCGTCCGAAGCCAATAGTGGCCTCCCGTCGAGTGACGTTGGTGGATTTCCGGGCGAATTCCCGACGAACTTTCCGGGGTTGGTCCCCGGGGGATCCACCACTCGGACGACGGGGGTCGACAGAATGTGTCCGACGTCGAACGCGGTCGCGACAGGTGGTCGTGACGCGCGGTCGTGGTTCGCCGCATTGGTCCGTGGGAGGAGTCGGACACTCTCGGCTCGAGGTTCGCGGTGCGAGCGGCCTGGTTGTTGCAAGTGCAACAAAAGGAATACTTGTAAATCGCGGGGAAACCGAATCGAATGGACTCAGTTCCACCCGAGAACTGACCAGAAATGAATCGACGTGCGCGGATGGCGAGAGCCCGAAGCGACTCGAAAAAGCAAGACACAGCAGTACAAACCCAAACCAGAAAGGGACAATCCCATGGCAGCAAAGAAGAAGGCAGCCGCCAAGAAGGCCCCGGCCAAGAAGGCCCCGGCCAAGAAGAAGGCAGCGAAGAAGGCTCCGGCCAAGAAGAAGGCTCCGGCCAAGAAGAAGGCCGCCGCCAAGAAGGCTCCGGCCAAGAAGAAGGCCGCCGCCAAGAAGGCTCCGGCCAAGACGAAGGCAGCCGCCAAGAAGGCTCCCGCCACGAAGAAGGCAGCCGCCACGAAGAAGT
>JBJTFY010000229.1:0-12808 GCA_046093625.1 Actinomycetota bacterium | reverse complement strand
GGCCGGGATGATGGATTGCAAGAAGGCCCTCGAGGCCAACAACGGTGACATGGAAGAAGCCAAGCAGTGGCTGCGCGAGAAGGGCTTGGCCGCCTCGGCCAAGCGCGACGATCGTGAGAACACCCAAGGCGTCGTGGCCCTCGTGGTCTAGGGCAACGTCGGTGCGATCGTCAAGCTGAAGTGCGAGACCGATTTCGTGGCTGGAAGCGATCAGTTCAAGGCCGAGGCCCAGGCGCTCGCCGAACTGGTGGCCGCCAAAGGTGAGTCGGCGGTGGCCGAGCGCGCCGCGATCCTCGACGACCTGAAGATCACCTTGAAGGAGAAGATCGAACTGGGCGAGGTGGCCCGGGTCGAAGCCGCGCCCGGCAACGTGAGCGACCGCTCCCCGCACAACCAAGGTGGTCGTGGCGTCACCGCGGTGCTCGTCGAGATCGCCAACGGCTCGGTCGATCTGGCCCACGACATCGCGGTGCACATCGCCTTCGCCCGTCCGAAGTACCTGACCCGCGACGAGGTGCCCGCCGACGTGGTCGAGAAGGAGCGCGCGACGCTCGAGACGATCAGCCGCAACGAAGGCAAGCCCGAGGCGGCGCTTCCCAAGATCGTCGAGGGTCGCATCAACGGGTTCTTCAAGGACGTCTGTCTCGTCGAGCAGGCCTACGCCAAGGACGACAAGCAGTCGGTCACGCAGATCCTCGGGGCGGCCTCGATCGTTCGCTACGCCCAGATCGAGATCGGCTGATCCGCGGTGGCCGGGTCGCTCGAGCGCCCGCGCTGGAAGCGCGTCATTCTCAAGCTCTCCGGTGAAGCCCTCGCCGAGCCGACGGGTTTCGGACTCGACACCAACGTGCTGCACCAAGTGGCGACCGAGATCAAGGACGTGCGCGAGAACCTGAAAGTCGACATGGCCGTCGTCGTCGGTGGTGGCAACTTCTGGCGTGGTCTGAAAGGTGCCGGTCAGGGCATGGATCAAGCTCAGGCCGACTTCATGGGCATGATCGCCACCGTCATGAACGGACTGGCTCTGCAAGACGCGCTGGAGCGCGTGGGGCAGCACAGCCGGGTGATGACCGCGGTCGAGATGCCCAAGGTCGCCGAGCCCTACATCCGTCGTCGGGCCGAGCGGCACATGGAAAAGGGTCGCGTCGTGATCTTCGCCGGCGGCACGGGCAACCCGTTCTTCACGACCGACACCGCCGCCGCGTTGCGCGCCGCCGAGATCGACGCCGAGGCCATCTTGAAGGGCACTCACTCGGGGGTCGACGGCGTCTACACCGCCGACCCCAAGGTGGACCCCACGGCGACTCGGTACGACCGGGTCTCCCACAAGGAGGTCATCGAGAAGGAATTGCGGGTGATGGACGCCACCGCGATCGCCTTTTGCCGGGACAATCGCATCCCGATCGTGGTGTTCGACGTGAGCACCCCGGGCAACATCCGATCCGTTCTGGAGGGCCAGCCCATAGGTACGCTGGTCGGGTGACGGACGACATCCTGCTCGAGGCCATCGACAAGATGGACAAGGCCGTCGAGCACGCCCAGGCCCAGTTCACGACCGTTCGTACCGGCCGGGCCACGCCCGCGCTGGTCGAGAAGTTGATGGTCAACTACTACGGAGCCGACTGCCCGCTCCAGCAATTGGCCGGTTTCCAGGTGCCCGAGGCCCGGGTGCTGGTGATCAAGCCCCACGACCGGGGTTCGCTCGGGGCCATCGAAAAGGCGATCCGAGACAGCGACCTCGGCATGTCGCCGTCGAATGACGGAGTCGTGATCCGGCTGAATTTCCCGATGCTCACCGAGGAACGACGCCGCGACTACGTGAAGTTGGTGAAGAATATGGCCGAGGAGGGTCGGGTCGCGGTCCGCAACGTCCGGCGCGACGCGCGTAAACAACTCGAGACCGCCGAGAAGGCCGGCGACATCTCGGCCGACGAACTGGAGCGCGCCGAGAAGGAACTCGACAAGATCACGCACGATCACGTCGAGCACATCGACCGTGCCGTGCAACGCAAGGAACAGGAACTTCTGGAAGTCTGAACGGACCGAAGGTGAGGCAATCATGAGCGATGACATGTGGCGTCGAGGATCCGGTGGCGGAGCCGACGACGACGAGTTCGACGACTTCGGCGAGTTGCGGTTCTCCGACGAGGAGACCGACGACGAGGCGCCGTTGACCTTCGGCTCCGACGACACCGGGCCGTTGCCGCACTGGACCGCGTCGCCCACCGGCGAAATGCCGCGATTGTTCCCCGACGAGCGGTCGGGCGGCACGTCGCGTCCGACGGCACGCGATCCGCGCGACGAAGACATCGACATCTGGGGTTCGTATTCGGGTTCGGCGCCCCGTCCGGTGCCCGACGACCCCTCGGGGCCGGCCCCTCGCTCCGCCGAGCCCAGCGGCGGGCGACCCCGCGTGCGCCTCGGTGAGTCGACCGGAGGCACCCGTCGCGACCCGAGCGCGGGCACCCGTCGCGACCCGAGCGCCGGTGAACCCCGTCGCTCCGACGACGCCACCACGGGAGCAGCGACCCGACCCACGTCGCGCGAAACCGACTCCGGTCGGGGGTTCGACGACACCCAGGGTCGCGGTGCGCGGCCCCGCCCGGCCGGCCGCCCCGAACCCCGACCGGCGCGCACGCCGCGTCCGACGGCCGGTGTGGGTGGTCGCGACATGCCCACCGCGGTGGCCGTTGGCCTGCTGATGTTGGCGGCGTTCGTCGCCGCGTTGCTCTGGAAGCCCGTCGCGGTGTTGGCGATCGTCGTATTGGTGTGCGGCCTCGCCGCGGTCGAGTTCTTCGAGAAGGCGACCGAGAAGGGCTACCGACCGGCCTCGGTCCTTGGCATAGTGGCCTGCATCGCCGCTCCGTTGGCCGCCTACTGGGTCGGTGACGGTGCGTTGCCGCTGGTGTTCGCCTTCGCGTTCATGGCCGCGGCGATCACCTACGTCGGGGCCGAGAGTGCCCAGGCGTTGCCCTTGGCCAACGTCGCGATCACGACCCTCGGTGTCATCTGGATCGGTTTGCTCGGCTCGTACGGGGCCCTGCTGGCGGGGGCGTCGAACGCGCCCGGCTTGTCGCACGTGGGAACCGACACGTTGTTCATCGTGGCGGCCGGTGTGATCGCCAACGACGTCGGGGCGCTGTTCGTCGGTTCCGCCGCCGGCCACACCCCGTTGCGCCAGTGGATCAGCCCGAACAAGACCGTCGAGGGTTTGCTCGGCGGGTCGTTGGCGACCCTCGTCGTGATGTGGGTCGTCAGTTTGCAGAGCGACACCTGGAACGACATCGGAGAGGTGCTCCTGCTGGCCATCGTGGTGGCCGCACTGGCGCCGCTCGGCGACCTCGTCGAGAGCATGTTCAAGCGCAACCTCGGCATCAAGGACTTCGGCACGGTCGTGCGCGGACACGGCGGGGTGCTCGACCGTTTCGACGGTTTCCTGTTCGTGCTGCCCGCGGCGTACTACCTCTTGATGGTGCTCCAGCCCTACGCCTCGTGACGGTCGGCCCCTGATGGTGTCGATGGTCCGCGTCGCGATCGCCGGCTCGACGGGTTCGATCGGCACCCAGACCCTCGACGTCATTCGCGCCGAGAACGCGCGGGCCGACCGCGAGGTCGAGTACGTGGTCACGGCGCTCGGGGTGGGTTCGTCGATCTCCGATCTCGTCGCCCAAGCGCGCGAGTTCGGCGTCGGCGCGGTCGCCGTCGCCGACTCGAACCGGCACTCCGACGTGCGCGACGCGCTGCCCGGGGTGAAGATCCTCGAGCGCATGTCCGACGTGATCGAGGGAGCCGACGTGGTGGTCAACGCCGTCGTCGGGTTCGCCGGACTGGACGTCACCTTGGCCACGTTGGCGGCCGGCAAACGACTCGCCTTGGCCAACAAGGAGTCGCTCATCGCGGCCGGGCCGGTGGTGCGCCCGTTGCGGTCGACCCCGGGCGCCGAGATCATCCCGGTCGACAGCGAGCATTGTGCGGTCCATCAGTGTTTGCGCTCGTCGGTGCGCACCGGGGCCGAGGTGCAGCGAATCGTCCTGACCGCCAGTGGCGGGCCCTTCCGTGGTCGTACCCGCGACGACCTCGACGGTGTCACGGTCGAACAGGCTCTCGCCCATCCGACCTGGAACATGGGGCCCAAGATCACCATCGACTCGTCGACGCTCATGAACAAGGGCCTCGAGGTCATCGAAGCGCACGAACTCTTCGACGTCGACTACGACCGCATCGAGGTGGTGGTGCACCCGCAGAGCGTGGTGCACTCGATGGTGGAGTTCACCGACGGATGCACGATGGCGCAGTTGAGCCTGCCCGACATGCGACTGCCGATCGGCTACGCCCTCGCTCACCCGCACCGCATCGCCACGCCCTTCGGTCGCATCGACTGGTCGGCGCTCTCGCGACTCGATTTCGCGACCCCCGATCTCGCCACGTTCCGGTGCCTCGCCCTCGCCTACGAGGCCGGTCGGGTCGGGGGCACCGCACCGGCGTTCCTGTCGGCGGCAACCGCGGTGGCCGTCGAGCGATTCCTCGCCGGCGGCCTGCGCTGGGTCCAGATCGCCGAGACCGTCGAGGCGGCCCTGCAGTCGCACGTCACACCGGCCGGTCGGCTCGGGGCCGACGACGTGATCGACGCCGACCGACGCGGGCGCGACGCGGCCCGTAGAGTTCTCTCGCGATGACGCTGTACCGGTCCTTCCGTGACGAGATGATGGCCGGCGGCGCCACCGGCGAGACGCCACCTTCACCGAAGCGCTCGACCGCCCTCGGGTCCGCGGTGGTCATCGTCGGACTTCTGGTGTGGCTCGCCATCAGCAACATCTGGAGCTTCGTCCTGGTGATCGGTCTGTTGGTCTCGGTGTTCCTGCACGAGGTCGGGCACTTCGTCACCGCCGGTTGGGCGGGCATGAAGCGCACCCAGTTCTTCATGGGGTTCGGACCCAAGTTGTGGAGCACCCACCGCGACGGCGTGGAGTACGGCGTGCGAGCCCTTCCCCTCGGCGCGTTCGTGCGCATCGTGGGAATGAACAACCTCGATCCCGTCGATCCCGGCGACGAGGCGGTGGCGTACTCGAGCAAGCCCTATCGCTGGCGTCTGCTGGTCATCACCGCGGGATCGATCATGCACCTGATCATCGCGATCCTGATCATGCTGTTCGTGTACACCACCGGCGGCCGATACCAGGAGACGGGTCGCGTCGAGGTCTTCGCGATCACCGAGGGCTCGCCCGCCGAACGTGCGGGCATCGAGTTGGGCGACGTGATCACGAACATCGACGGCGAGCCGATCGGCAGCGTCGAGGAACTCAGCGACACCATCGGATCGCTCGGTGCGGGTCGACGCGCGTCGGTCGGGTTCGAGCGCGACGGGGTCCCCTCGACGGTCGAGGTCACCTTGATCGAACGCCCGTCCGAACCCGGTTCGGGTCTTGGATACTTCGGTGTCGGCACCAACAGTTGGGGCCGTTCGCAACTCGGTCCCCTCGACGGCTTCTCGCACGTGATGGGCGACCTCTGGACGGGCATGGGCCGCACCTTCTCGGGCATCGGCACCGTGATCAACCCGGCGAACCAGTGGGAGCAACTGACGAACGACGAAGCCGACCCCGCCAAGCGACCGACGACGGTGGTCGGGGTCACCAAGGTGGCCGGCGACATCGGCGAGCGCGACGGTTTCTACGGGGTGCTCGAGGTGTTGGCGTCGATCAACGTGTTCGTCGGCTTGTTCAACCTGCTCCCCCTGCTTCCCTTCGACGGGGGTCACGCCGCCATCGCGACCTACGAACGACTGCGCAGTCGCCGTGGCCGTGAATACCGTGCCGACGTCGAGAAGATGTGGCCGGCCACGGTGGTCGTCGTGACACTTCTCATGTTCCTCACCTTCACCGGTCTGTACCTCGATCTCACCCGCCCCTTCTGAGACTTGGCAGACTGACGTCATGCAGCACGCGTCGATCACCTCGCGCCGTCCCACCCGGCAGATCCACGTGGGCAAGGTGGCCGTCGGTGGCGACGCGCCGATCACCGTTCAGTCGATGACGATCACCAAGACCGCCGACGTCGAGGGCACCCTGCAACAGATCTACGCGTTGGCCGCGGCCGGATGTGACATCGTCCGCTGCACCTGCAACGAGATCGAGGCGGCCGAGGGGCTGGCCAGCATCGTGCCGCGTTCGCCGATCCCGGTGATCGCCGACATCCATCATCAATACAAGATGGCCTTGGCCGCCATGGAGGCCGGCGTGCACGGATTGCGCTTGAATCCCGGGAACATCCGTCGCCCCGAGCACATCAAGGCGGTGGCAAGCGAGGCGCGCGATCGGGGGATTCCGATCCGGATCGGGGTCAACGGCGGGTCGCTCGATCCCGAGTTGTACGACAAGTACGGCGGCAAGGTGACGCCCGAGGCGATGGTCGAGTCGGCCATGCGGGAGATCGCGTACTTCGACGAGGTGGGCTTCGACCTCATCAAGATCAGCGTGAAGGCGTCCAACGTGCCGCTGATGGTCGAGGCCTACCGCCAACTGAGCGAGGCCACCGACCACCCCTTGCACCTCGGGGTCACCGAGGCGGGACCGTTGCCCGGGGGATTGTTGAAGGCCACCGCGGGCATCGCCACGCTCCTGATGGAGGGCATCGGAGACACCATTCGCTACAGCCTCACGGCCGACCCGGTCGAAGAGGCCCGCGCCGGACGGCAGTTGCTCGAGGCGCTCGGCCTGCGTGAACGCAAGAACGTCGACCTCATCGCCTGTCCGTCCTGCGGCCGGGCCGAGATCGACGTGATCGACGTGGCCAATCGCGCCATGGCGGCGTTCGGCGAGCGGCGAATTCCCCTGCAGGTCGCCGTGATGGGGTGCGTCGTGAACGGCCCGGGCGAGGCCCGTGACGCCGACATCGGCTTCGCCGCCGGGAACAAGCGCGGGCACCTCTTCGTGAAGGGCCGCAACGTGGCGGTGGTTCCCGAGAGCGAGATGGTCGAGGCGCTCGTCGAGTGGGCCGAGTTCATCCACGAGCACGGTGTCGAAGCCGCCATCGCCCGCGCCGACACGGCCAAGGCCGAGCGCGAGGCGGCCAAGGACCGTTCGACCCTGCTCGCCGACAAGGGTGACGACGCGAACGACGCGATGTCGCGCATCGTCGAGATTCGCAAGAAGTCCTGAGGCCGGTCAGGGTTCGGTGACCCGAAAGAGCGTCGCTTTGCCCGTCACGGTCAGTTCCTCGCCCGGGGCGAGGTACGCGACCTCGCCGCGCTGCAGACGATCGGTGCTCCCCGAACCGCACAGGGTCAACTCGCGGGTGCGGGCCCGCAAGGTCTCGGTGCCGCTCACCTGGTGGATCCACAACGTGAATGGAGCCCCGGGCGTGTCGTAACGCCACAGGCGACCCGCGTCGGTTCGCGCGACCGGGGTGGGTCGCACCACCGGGTCGGGGAGGGCCCGGGGCACGACGGTGGCCAGCAATTCGTTCACGTCGACGTGCTTGTTGGTGAGTCCGCAACGCACCACGTTGTCGCTCGAACCCATCACCTCGACCCCGGTGCCGCGCAGGTACGCGTGCAGGTTGCCCGGGCCGAGGTAGAGCGCCTCGCCTTGTTTCAAGACGACGTGGTTCAAGAGCAAGGTGACGACCACCGCCGGATCGTCGGGATAACCGTCGGCGAGGCGGGTGGCCCACTGGGCGCTGGCCGAGTCGTGGTGACGGCACGCCTCGATCACCTCGTTGCGCAACAACCGCACATCGTCGGACGATCCGAAGAGGTAGCGGACCGTGTGATCGAGATCGTGATCGGTCAGCATCCGTGCGATGCGCGAGGCACCGCCTCCGATCGAGTGCAGCAGTCGCACGGATTCGACCTCCTCGCGGAATCCGCACAACGCCTCGAAGGGGCCGAGGGCGCAGATCAACTCGGGCTTGGCGAACGGGTCGCGATAAATGCGACGGCTGTTGCCGATCGGGATGTCGAGACGGTTCTCGCGGGCGTATCCGGCGCGCGCCTGTTCGAGCGACGGGTGACTCTGCAACGACAACGGCTCGGCGGCGGCGAGGATCTTGAGCAGGAAGGGCAGTTCGCCCGACAACGCGACGAGGGGGGAGAAGAGTCCGCCGGTGTCGTCGGTGAGCGCGGGCTTTCCCATGGCGGCGTCGGACACCTCGAGCACCTTGGACGGACCTCCGAGGTGGGTGCCGAACCACAGTTCGGCCCAGGGTCGGCCGTCGCCGTCGAGTCCGAGCATCTCCGGGATCGATGTCGGATCACCCCAGGAGTAGTGCTGCACGACGCCGCGTACGAGCCTCATCGTCGGATGCTCCCGATCACCCGGTCGCCGAGCAACGCGCGACGATCTCGTCGACGAACCCGGCCACGGGCACATTGCGTCGCTCGTCGGTCGCGCGCTCCCGCACCTCGACGACCCCCTCGGCGAGGCCCTTTCCGACGACGGCGATCGTCGGCACCCCGATGAGTTCGGCGTCCTTGAACTTCACCCCGGGCGACACCGACGTGCGGTCGTCGAGCAACACCCGCACGCCCCGAGATTCGAGTTCGCCCGCGAGGCGCTCGGCGGTCGCGGTGATCTCGTCCCCCGCCTTGCCCGCGATCACCATGTGAACGTCGGCCGGAGCCACTTCACGCGGCCAGCACAGCCCGAGTCCGTCGGCGGTGGCCTCGGCGATGGCGGCCACCGCCCGCGACACACCGATGCCGTAACTGCCCATGGTCACCACGACCTGCTTGCCGTTCTGGTCGAGCACGGTGAGGTCGAGGGCCTCGGCGTACTTGCGTCCGAGTTGGAAGATGTGACCGATCTCGATGCCGCGGGCCATCTCGAGCGAACCGACCGCACCCCGTTCGGCGCAACGGGGGCATGCGTCGCCGGCCAGAACCTCGGCGGCCTCGATCGTGCCGTCGGGGGAGAAGTCGCGACCACAGGTGAGATCGACGACGTGACGTCCGGACGCGTTGGCCCCGGTGACCCAACGCGTGCCGGCCACGACGCGGGGGTCGACGAGATATCGGACGCCTCGGGCCGCACCGAGGACGTCGGGTCCGATGTACCCCTTGACGAGCGCGGGGTGCGCCGCGAAGTCGGCTTCGGTGAACGCCTCCGGTTCGGCTGGTCCGACTTGGGCCTCGAGTCGCTTCATGTCGACCTCACGGTCGCCCGGCACGCCGATCGCCAATGGTTCGCGACGGCCGTCGGGGTGGCGCAACATGACGATCACGTTCTTCAACGTGTCGGCCGCGTTCCACGAACGGTCGTTCCGAGCGAGATCGGAGCGGTCGTTCAACAGGTCGACGAGGGTGGCGATGGTCGGGGTGCCGGGGGTGTCGACCACACGGGCCGCCGGTGCCGCATCGAACGGCAGTGCCGCTGGCGAGGGGACGTCGACGGCCTCGGTGTTGGCCGCGTAACCGCACGCGCAGCGCACGAAGGTGTCCTCACCCACTTCGAGTGGGGCGAGGAACTCCTCGCTCTTGGAACCGCCCATGGCCCCCGACATCGCCGACACGATGACGAAGGGCAGGCCGAGACGCTCGAAGGTGCGGATGTACGCGGCGCGGTGCCGGTCGTAACTGACCGCCAAGCCCGCGTCGTCGACGTCGAAGCTGTAGCTGTCCTTCAACACGAACTCGCGTCCGCGCAGCAGGCCGGCGCGCGGACGGGCCTCGTCGCGGTACTTGGTCTGGATCTGGTAGATGCTGAGCGGCAGGTCCTTGTAGCTGCTGTAGAGGTCCTTGACGAGCAGGGTGAACATCTCTTCGTGGGTCGGTCCGAGCAGGTAGTCGACCCCCCGCCGGTCCTTCAGGCGGAACAGGTTCGGGCCGTATTCGGTCCAGCGGTTCGTGGCCTCGTAGGGATCGCGGGGCAGCAGGGCCGGAAAGTGGACCTCCTGGAAGCCGGCGGCGTCCATCTCCTCGCGGACGATGCGTTCGACGTTGCGGTAGACCTGCCATCCGAGGGGGAGCCAGGTGAAGCCACCGGGGGCGGCTCGGCGGATGTACCCGGCTCGCAACATCAACTGATGGCTCGGGACCTCGGCGTCGGAGGGGGTCTCCCGCAGGGTCCGGACGAACAGGCTGGACAACCGCATCATTGGGTGCAGGCTAGTTGGCGGCCTGTATCATGTCGGGAGTCTTGAGCGAGTTTCCACCCCCGGGTGGTTCGAAAAGGCGTGAGCGCGAGCTCACGTCTTTTTTCTTCACTCGGGACGAACGAGACCGACGACGAGCGACACGAGGAGGCAGACGACATGGCGGCGAACGACAACAGCATCACCGAGCGCGTGCGCGACATCGTTCAGCCGATCCTGGCCGACCTCGGACTCGAGTTGTACGACCTCGAATACGCCGGCGGCATGGTCAAAGTCACCATCGACACTCCACCGGGGTCGTCCGGAGGGGTGGACGTGGATCAGTTGGCCCGAGCCACGCGCCTCATCTCGCGCGATCTCGATCACAACGACCCGATCCCCGGCCAGTACACCCTCGAAGTGTCGAGCCCGGGTCTGGAGCGCAACCTTCGTCTGCCCCGACATTTCCAGCGCGAGATCGGCAAGCAGATCGCCGTGCGCCTCAGCAATCCCGTCGACGGCGAGCGACGGGTCAACGGCATGCTCGTGGCGGCCGACGAGACCACCTTCACGGTGATGCTCGACTCCGGTCAGCAACGCGTCGTGGCCATCGATCACGTCGACCGCGCCCGCACGGTGTTCGTGTGGGAGGCGGCCCCCAAGCCCGGCCGTGGCCCCAAGGGAAACCGGGGGAAAAAGGCCGGATCCGGACCGTCGTCGGCGGCCGATTCGTCCGTGCCCACGGCAGACTTGTGGGCTGACAGCGACGACGACGAAACACTCGAACCAGAAACCGAATCCCACGACGACCAGGAGCACTCCGAGTCATGAGCAATCTCGACATGAAAGAAGCCATCAAGTTGATCGCCGCGGAGAAGAACATCTCCGAGGACACCCTCTTGCAGGTGTTGGTCGACGCGTTGGCGACGGCGTACAAGAAGCGACCCGGAGCGGCCGAGGAGGTCGAGGTCGAACTCGACCCCGACAGCCTCGAGATGCGGTTCATCGCCTACGACATCGACGAGGACGGCAACTGGATCAACCGCCGCGACGACACGCCCAGCAAGAACGAGTTGGGCCGCATCGCCGCCCAGACCTTCCGCCAGGTGATGGGCCAGCGCATCCGCGAGGCCGAGCGTGATCGCAAGTTCGAGGAGTACGCCAACCGCGAGGGCGACATCGTGACCGGCATCGTTCAGCAGAACGACCATCGCTACGCCCTGCTCGATCTCGGCAAGGTCGAGGCCCTCATGCCCCAGAGCGAGCAGGTTCCCTACGAGCGGGCCAACCCCGGCACGCGCGTCAAGGCCTACATCGTGGAAGTGCGTCGTTCCGAACGCGGACCCCAGATCGTCGTCAGCCGTACCCATCCCGGTCTCGTGAAGCGACTCTTCGAACTCGAGGTGCCCGAGATCGCCGACGGTGTGGTCGAGATCAAGGCCTGCTCGCGCGAGCCCGGCCATCGCACGAAGATCGCGGTGCACAGCAACGACAGCAACGTCGACCCGGTGGGCGCCTGCGTGGGTGCGCGCGGCGGTCGTGTTCGCATGGTCGTGAACGAACTGAACCAGGAGAAGATCGACATCATCCCGTTCAGCGAGGATCTGGCCGACTTCATCGCCAAGGCGCTCTCGCCGGCCAAGGTCACCGAGGTGCGTCTCAGCGACGACCGCACCCAGGCCGACGTGATCGTGCCCGACTTCCAGCTCAGCTTGGCCATCGGCAAGGAGGGCCAGAACGCCCGTCTGGCCTCGCGTCTCGTCGGTGTGCGCATCGACATCAAGAGCGAGACCCAGTTCCAGAACGAGCTCAACGGAATCTTCGAGGAGGGTTTCGCCGCCGGCGAATGGAAGGTCAATCCCGACACCGGCGAGCAGGAGTGGCACGCCGCCGATGGTTCGGTGATGAGCCTCCAGGAGTACGAGCGGATGGCGAACCAGCCGGCCGCAGAGTCCGGTGAGGCCAACGCCTGATCATGACTTCGGCGACCGTTCCGATGCGCACGTGTGTGGGGTGCCGTTCCCGGCGGGAACAGGCCGTCCTCACGCGTTACGTGCGCGACGTCGACGGACAGCCGCGCGCCTCGCGCACGGCGGCCGGACGCGGAGCGTGGGTCTGCCGAGACTCACAGAAGTGCCTCGAACGAGCGTTCTCGTCGCGAGGCTTCGAACGGGCCCTCGCGGCCCGCAACCGATCCACAACCAGGAACCGCCTAACCATGGCAAAGTAATCAACCGTGCCGGGTTCGCCCGGCCTCAGACGAAGGACTGAACGCCGCGTGGCAACAGCCAAGATCAAAGTCAGCGAACTCGCCAAGAAGCTCGGTATGACCAATGCCGAACTGCTCGACCTCTGCAAGACGGAGGGAGTCGCGGCCAAAACGCCTCAGTCCACTCTGGCCGATGCCTTCGTGCCCTTGCTCGAGCGCAAGGCCAAGGCCCAGGGGCTCGTTCGTGACGTCCAGCCCGAGGAGGCCAAGCCGGCCAAGGCGACCAAGAAGGCCGCCAAGTCCGAGACCGACGGCCAAGATGCCGACGCGACGCCGAAGACGACGAAGAAGGCCGCCGCACCCCCGACCGCCGAACCCGAGGTGACCCCGCCGGCGGCTCCCGAACCGGCCCCCACCGAACCGGCCCCCGCGGTGAAGTCGAGTCGGGTGATTTCTGGCCGTGACGCCACCCAGGACCTGCCCCGCCCGGCGGCTCCGGTGGTCCGTCCCGAGCCGCGTCCTGATGTTCCC
>JBJTFY010000228.1:0-20633 GCA_046093625.1 Actinomycetota bacterium | reverse complement strand
ATCGGTGGGTCTGAACCTGCGCAGTTCGCGAGACCATTCGTCGAACGATTCGGGAAATTTTGGTTTGTGAATCGCTCCAACCTCACGCACATGCTCCAAGAAGCGGCGCGGCTGGGCGGCCCAATCGTCGAAGTCGGCGCGAGGGCCCAGCAAGGCGCATCCCCGGATACGCGGGTCGTCGGCGGCTACGCACATGGCCAACGAGCCCCCGGTGTTGGAGCCCACCAACCAGAGTCCCGTGGGCTGGGCCTCGGCGATCATGTGATCGATTGCCGCGCGCAAATCGTCGACCCAGCCTTGCAGCGAGAAATCACCGGGACTGTCGCCGCAACCGCGAAAAGTGAAACACATGGCGGCGAAACCCAGTTCGCTCGCGACGCGATCCATCATTTCGGGAAACGTGCTCGCCGAATGACGGGCGTCGAAGGGTCCGAACGGGAAGGAGTGGCACATGATCACGCCGGGCAGCGCTTCGGTTCGGCCCGCGGGGCGGGCAAGATAGGACGGAAGACTCAATCCGCCGGATTCGAAGGTGCCGTTGCTCTGCATCGGCGGACGAGCCTCAGGCCCGCGGCTTGCGGTGACGGCGCGTCTTGCCCGGAACGGCCAATGTGTAGCCCCGATTTCGGGCCTCGGCCAAGGTGTCGGGACCGAAGCACAGGCCGGTTTCGGCCTCGACGATCTCCTCGATCACGGCCCCGTCGGCCCAGGTGTCGAGGTCGTACACCAACTGGGTGCGCTTGTCGCCGAGGAATCGAGTGTGCTCGTACTTGGTGGGGCGTTCCATACGGCAATCATAGATCAGCCACCACAATCGAAACATCGTGGCTGCGTAGGATTTGATCGTGACCGTCGCTCCTGAACATCCCCGCTATCACGGGGACAAGGCGGCTCGCGTTTTCTGGGGTGTCGTCGTCTGCTTCGGCCTATGGCAGGTCCTCACCTATCGACGCGACTTTTACTTGATCATTGACGACTGGGCGTTTTTTGGCACCCGACTGGATTTGCTCGCCACCTCGGGTGTCGATGATTTCCTCCTCCGCCGACACAACGAGCATCTGATGGGCGGGATGGTTCTTTGGGACGTGGGGATCGCCAAGCTCTTCGGTCTTCGCAGTTACACGCCGTGGGTTCTGAGCGTTCAAGTAGCAAACGCATTCGTGGCGTGGATCATGTGGAGATATTCGATTCGAATCGGCCTACACCGATTTGCCGCAGCCTTGCTGTGTCCTTTCCTGATGATTTGGGGGCCCTTCGACCGCGTTGGCTATTGGGCGCCGGAAGCAATTTTTTGGCTCACCTTGGCTTTGGCGATGAGTCAATTCGCGCTCACGGCCCTGTCGGAAGAGTCGCGAAAACGCGACGTCGCCGGTGCGGCTGTCGGGACACTCGGTGTGTTCGTTCAATCGATCTGCGTGGTTGTCGTGCCCATAACTGTCGTCGTTCTCGCGGTCAAGCGAAGGTGGATTTCGGCGATGATTGCCACCGCACCCATCGTCACTTACAGCGTCTGGCTTTTGACCTACGCGAGAAGAGACGACGCCTACCGTTGGGAGATCGGCGGCTCATACGCTCAAGTACGTGATGCCCACCTGATCTTCGACTTCACTTGGCAGATTTTGTCGCGGACCATGTGGCAGTCGGCGTTCGCTCCCCTCGCGGTGATTCTGTTCGTCCTGATTGTCCTGGGCGTCAACGAACTCTGGCGAAAGGGAGGCGATGGACGGACCATCGCGATCGCTTCACTGGTCGCAAGTGTCTTCTACATCTCCGGATTCATCTGGTCGCGCGGTTATGCGACGATTCGAATCTTCAGAATGGAGATTCCGAGTCGCTACGCATCTGTGATTGCGATGTTGCTCCTCCCGATCGCCGCGGTGGGGCTGACCCGTGCAATGTCTCTGCTTCCAGCGATGTCACGTCTCGGCGGAAAAGCCAAACTCGTGTGCGGCGCGGGGGCTCTCGTGCTTCTTTTCGCCCTGAACGCCTACCAGCGGCTCGACAACCACACCCAAGACATGGAAATCGCATCGTTCACCCGGAGAACCATCGACGCCGCCATCAACGACCCCGGTCTCGACGACAGGACGACGACCGACTTCGTCTTCGGAGAATCGGTCTTCTTCGATCTGAATTATGGTGACTTGTTGAGATTCAGAAGGCTGGGATGGTTGTGATGATTCAGAAGACCTCGACGACGCCGGTTCAAACGACGTCGCCCATCGACTTCTACTTCGATCCGATGTGCCCGTACGCGTACCAAACCTCGCTCTGGATTCGTGACGTTCGCCGCCAGAACGGTCTCCACATCAACTGGAAGTTCTTCAGCCTCGAGGAGGTCAATCGCCCCGAGGGCAAGAGGCACCCGTGGGAACGCGAGATCGGATACGGCTGGAGCCCCATGCGCGTCGCGGCCCGACTCCGTCGACGCGACGCCGACCTGTGCGACGCTTGGTATCTCGCCTGCGGGCGGGCCCTGCACGAAGAGGGACGCAAGCCCCACGACCCCGAGGTCGCTCGAGCGCTGTTGGCGGACATCGGCGCTTCCGCCGATGATTGGGACGAGGCTCTGGCCGATTCCACCACGCACGACGACGTGAAGGCCGATCATTTCCACGCGGTCGACACCTACGGAGGATTCGGCGTACCGATCATCGTGTTCCCCGCCGACGATGATTACTCGTCCAAAGCGGTGTTCGGCCCCGTGGTGGTGCCCGCCCCGATGGGATCGGACGCCATGGCCCTCTGGGATCTCACCGTGGCGTACACCCGTGTGAAAGGCCTCTACGAGATCAAGACCCCCAAGACCGCCGACGACATCGCATTCATCGGTCGTGCCTTCACGCCCTATCTGCAAGGTCGCGATTGGCAAAGTTTTCAGAATCCCGCACCTTGAGGAGCATCATGATCCCCAACGACACCATCGACAAGCTCGAGGAGTGCTTCCGGTCCATCTCCGAACTCGGATCTCGATTGACCGAGGAGCAGTGGAAGACCGCGACCGACTGCCCCGGCTGGACGGTTCAGGACAACCTATCGCATCTCATCGGTATCGAACGCGTGCTGAACGGCCTGCCGGGCACGACGCATTGCGCGCCCGCATCGACGCACGTGAAGAACCCCATCGGTGAGGCCAACGAGAACGAAATCGACTCGCGTCGCAGCATGTCCGGAGCCGAGGTGCTCGCGGAATGGAAAGAGATTGCCGCTGCTCGCTTGACCACGCTGCGGACCGCCGACGAGGCGTACTTCGCAGTCGCCGCCATGACTCCCACCGGACCGGGAACGATCGCTGATTTCCTGCACATCAGGGTGCTCGACTGCTGGGTCCATGAACAGGACATGCGTCGCGCCGTCGCCATACCCGGTCACCTCTCCGGTCCGGCCGCCGAGCACACCATCGATCGGTTGATCCGCACGATTCCGATCGTGGTCGGCAAGCGGGCCGGCACACCGGATGGTCACTGCGTCGTGTTCGACATCACCGGCGGGGTGCGACGGCACATCGTGTGCTCGGTCGCCAATGGCCGGGCACAGGTGACCGAGATCGAACCCGAGGCCCCATTGGCCCGACTCACCATGGACACCGAGACCTTCCTGGTCCTCGCCACCGGCCGTCGACCACCGGAAACAATGCTCGGTTCGGTTGACTTGGCCGGCGATCAAGATCTCGGTCACCGTATTGTCACGAGTCTCAACATGATGATCTGACATGGCCTCCGACTTCGACAAGGCTCGCCGCCGCTCGCATCCCCCCTTCTTCCGAGCCATCGCTCGGGATACCCGCCGAACCCTCGAATATCGAAACGAAGCAGAGCGAGCTGGGAATCGCGTGCGAATCATGTACGAGTCGGTTCGATTGGTCTTCGTTTCTGACGCCTTTATTGCACAAGTCATGTACCGGGCACGTGTGCGTTTAGCCCGATTTCGCGTACCCGTTCTGCCGTGGTTACTGCATCGACTCTCCATGTCCTGGTGTCAGGTTTGCATCGGGAAACCCGTCGTCATAGCGCCTGGCCTCTATCTACCCCATGGCCAGGTTGTGGTCGACGGAATCACCGACATCGCCGAGGACTGCGTGCTGTTCCCCTGGGTGACGATCGGGTTGAAGGCCGGGGTGTTTCGTGGCCCGACGATCGGTTCCTCGGTCAACATCGGTACTGGAGCCAAGGTGCTCGGCGCGATCTCGCTCGGACAAGGGTGCATGGTCGGTGCGAACGCGGTCGTCGTCGATGACGTTCCGGCCGGTTGTACCGCGGTCGGTGTGCCGGCACGAATACTCGACAAACGGTAAATTGGGCGGGTGGCCGCTCTCACCCAACTGCGCGAACGCCTGCTTGTACGGCGCGCCCGACGCCTCGTGTCCGCCGGTGAGCCGCATCGGGCGATCGACCTGGTCACTTCGGCGATTCGCCGAAGTGGCTCGGCGCGACTCACGGAAGAGGTCGTGAGGCTCCGCTATCACGGATTCTTCGCGAGTCACCCGACGAGTCGATTCTCCGATTGGCCACCAGCGACGAGTTCTCGATTCTGTGACCACACGGGAATCCCCGAGATCGAAAAAGGAGACGTTGTTGCCGACGTCATTCGCGACGGAGTCCTCACACGAGGATCGATCATCATCCGCGGGATGATCTCGACCTCGGAAGCAAACCAGCTTCGCGAATTGATCGACCGGGCCTATGAACAGCACGACCGGGCGATGGCTGGAGCGCCTCGACACGAAACCTCTCCGTGGTTCGCCCCGTTCTCTCCGTCGATCGAGCATGGCGATCACGACTTCGATCGTCAGTGGTTCCGCGAAACGGGAGCCGAATTGGCGGCCGACTCACCTCGTGGTTTGCACGAGTTATTGGAGATTTTCGCCGCCAACGGCATCGACACACTCGCCGGCGACTACCTCGGAGAACGCCCGGCGCTGTCAGTCAAAAAGACTTCGCTTCGCCGGGTGCCCCACACCCAACCGAGCGAACACGGCTGGCACCAAGACGGCGCGTTCCTCGGCGAGGGCATCCGAACCATGAACCTTTGGATCGCGTTGTCCGACTGCGGCGTCGACGCACCATCAATGGACATGGTGCCCCGACGCCTGAACTACATCGTGCCCACCGGAACAGACGGGGCGATCTTCGATTGGTCCGTGAGCTCCACGCAGATCGCGGCGGCCTGCGACGGGGGCGAGCCCACTCACCTTCATTTCAAGGCCGGCGATGCCATCGTCTTCGACGAGATGAATCTTCACCGCACGTCCACCTTGCCGGGCATGACCAAGCCCCGTTACGCGATCGAGGCGTGGTTCTTCGCGCCCTCGTGCTATCCCCTCGAACAACTGCCCCTGTTGGTCTGAGCCGCCCAGGTGCCCCCGCCTAGAATGGGAACTCAGAACAAGGTTGGCGAGGCCCCATCGTGAATTTCATCTCCTCACTGGACAATCTGCGGGTGGCCCTCAAGACGAACGTCATCAACCACCCCCACTTTCGTTCGCCGAGGCGTCTCGAAGTGCTGTTGGTCGGAAGCGGTTCGGGTCCCGATTACGCGTCGGTGTTCACCGGAGTCGAGACGAACGTTCAGCAGGCCCGCCCGGACGACGTCACCCTGCCGAGCACGAGTTTCGACGTGATCGTGTTCGGACCCGACACCCGGCCGAGTATCGACATCCTCGACCGGTTCCGGTCCGGCCTCTCCGCCGACGGCGTTCTGATCGTCGCCGGCGCACCGGTGACCGGCTGGAACCCCACCAACTCCGCTCGCACGCACGTCTGGACGAGCCCGTTCGGACCGTCTTTCGAGACCGTCTCGTCGTTCTGCTTCGGGGCGTCGTCGCAGATTCACCCGCCCGACCTCACATTGGCCTTGGCCACACCGGTGCAGAATTCCTTCCCACCCGGCGTGCCCGACGAGGTGGAGCGCGGAGCCGGCACCTTGGATTGCTACCAGTTTCTCGTCGACCTTCACGAGCACGTGCGCCCGCGCTTCTACACCGAGATCGGCGTGGAATACGGCGCGAGCCTGAGGCTGGCCACCTGTCCGGCGCTCGGTATCGATCCCGCACCCCAGTTGTCAGAGGCGCTGGCCTCGCAACATTCCGTGAGCCTCACCACCAGCGACGACTTCTTCCGTCTCGCCGACACGTCCCCCATGAAGGCCATCGACCTTTGCTACATCGACGGCATGCACCAGATCGAGTTCGCATTGAAGGACTTCATGAACATGGAGCGCTTCTGCCACTCGGGGTCCGTGGTGATCGTCGACGACATCTATCCGGCCCATCCATTGCAGGGCGAGCGGATCCGCCAGTCGCGTTACTGGACCGGCGACATCTGGAAGATCATTCCCATCCTCGAACGTCACCGCCCCGACCTGATCGTTTTGCCGGTGGACACCGAGCCCACCGGCAGCCTCATGGTGCTCGGACTCGACCCCGCCAACAACGTGCTATGGGACAACTTCGACACCATCATCGATGATGCCATCGACAACATGACCGAGGTGCCTGGCAGCATCGTCGAGCGCACCGGCAAGATCGACGCCCGTGCCAGGGCAATGAAGAAGATCCTGAAGATCGTTCGCAAACGACGAGGCACCGCACGCATGGCCACCGGCCTCACCCAGATCCGAGCGCTGCTGACGAACCCGAAGTTGCGCGAGGTGCGCGGACGATGACCCCGTTCGTCTCCATCGTCGTCATCAGCTACAACATGACGCGGGAGATCCCCCGAACGCTCCACTCGCTCTCCCCCGCCTACCAACGCGGGATGAGTCGCGATGACTACGAGGTCATCCTCGTGGACAATGGCTCCAAGTTCCCTCCCACGGCGGAGTCGTTCTCAGACCTGAACATGAACCTGACCGTGGTGAACATGGCCAACCCCACGCACAGTCCGGTGGCGGCCATCAACCACGGAGCCTCGTTGGCCAAAGGTGACGTCATCGGCGTGTACATCGACGGCGCGCGCATCGCTTCGCCCGGCCTCGTTCGCAACGCCCGAAGCGCACTGCTGCACGACGAGCGCGCCTTCGTGGGTTCGCGTGGTCGCTATCTCGGCCCCAAGTTCCAGCGTGAATCCGCGCTCGAGGGGTACGACCAGAGTGTCGAGGATCGTCTGCTCGAGGAGAGCGACTGGCTAAGTGATGGCTACAACCTGTTCGCCGTGTCGGTGTTCGACGAGTCGTCCTGTCCCACCTGGTTCGACCCGGTGGCCGAGAGCAACAGCATCTTCATGTGGCGAACACTGTGGGACGAACTCGGTGGCTACGACGAACGGTTCACCTCGGCCGGTGGAGGCCTCGTGAACCTCGACATGTGGCGCCGGGCGTGTGAGGCACCCCGGACCGTTCCCACCTTGTTGCTCGGCGAAGCCACGTTTCACCAGATTCACGGTGGGGTGGCCACCAACGGCTCGCTGAAGAAAGTCTACGAATTCTTCACCGAATACTTCGGGATTCGGGGGCGCGAGTTCGAGCCTCCGACGATGCCCATCCGTTTCGTCGGCACCTTCGTCGTACCACCCCCGAATTCCGAGATCCTCGAGGTCTTCGCGACCGCCCCGACGAGGGAACCCTCGCGTCTCACCCGCAGGTTGCGTGGCGTGCTGAGCGGACGACTCTCCCCCCGTCGGGCTCGCCAGGTGAAAGGACTCCTGCGCCGGGCACGGTTGATCAGCACGCTCAGGTTCGCCGTCCTGCGCGATCAGAATCGAGCGATCGCCGAGATCCGCGAGAGTCGCTTCTTCGACTCCGCGTGGTACGTCAACCGATATCCGGAGGTCGCCGTGGCCGGGTGGGACCCCGCGGCCCACTACTTCTTCTACGGACCGTTGGAGGGCCGCCAACCGAGCCGGGAATTCGATGCGGTCTGGTACCTCAAGCGATACAAGGACGTGGCCTCGGGTGGCGCACACCCGTTGCTCCACTACATCCGCCACGGTGTGGGTGAGGGCCGACGAATCCGCAAGGTGGAAGACAACGACACGGTCTCATGAGACGGCGCGGGCTCCCCTATCTCGTCGTCGCGATCGCCACCGCATGGGTGACCCGCCATTTCTGGTGGCCCGGTCAGCACGTGGTCAGCTTCGACACCGGCACTTATGCCGCCCCCAACTGGATCGTCGGTAAGGAGGCCTTCCTCGACGGGCGTCTCCCGCTGATCGATGATCGCGCCTTCGGTGGGGTTCCGCACCTCGGCAATCCGCAGACGGGGGTATTGGCACCGTTGCGGTGGCTGTCGTACTTCTTCGAGCCCACCCGCGCACTCAACTTTTTGGCCGCGTTCCACGTGCTGGTTTTCGGTGCCGGCGCCACGTTCCTCGGGCGACGGCTCTCGTTCTCGCGGGCCGCCGCGACCGTTGCCGGAGTGGTGACCGTGATGTGCGGCGCGACCGTCACGAAGTCGGTGCAGGTCGAGCAAATCATGGCGATCGCCTGGCTTCCTTGGGTGCTGGCATTCGCTTGGATGGTGGTCGCTCACCCGGAGCGCAGCCGTTACGTCGGGATGCTCTCGGTCGCCGTCACCATGACGATTCTCAGTGGCCATCCGCAGATGACCTACGTAGTTGCCATCACCACCGTCGTTTTCGTCATCGCTCTCCTGTGGCGCAACACTCGATGGCGCAGCGCGCTCGTGGCGATCAGCGCAGCAGTGTTCACCAGTTTGCTCACCTGTGCGCTCTCGCTCGCCGCCGCCGTGGCCGCCACCCGAGACAGTTACTTCGTCGATGGTCGTGACATCGACTCGCTGATGAACGGCTCGCTCGTGTTGCAAGCCCGCAACGTGGCACAGGTGTTCCTCGGCAGCATCACCTTCGACCGATCCGACGTGTTCGCGGGGACCTTCGAATCGATCGCCTACCTCGGCGTTGTCGCGGGCGTGCTCGCGGTCCTCGGTCTGATGATCGCCCTCCGCGGGTCGACCACGCGTCGGTGGGCCACGCCGTTGGTGATCGTCGCCGCTCTCGGACTGGTGTGGTCGTTAGGCCCACGCACTCCGGTGTTCCGGATGGCTTTCGCACTACTCCCCGGTTTCGATCAGGGCCGGGTGAGCACGAGGTGGCTCGTCGTCGTGTCGTTGATCGCGGCTCTCTTCGTTGGCGCAGGCGTCGACGCAGTGCGCCGGGGCCTCTCGCGCCGCGCCCTCGGCGGACTCGGTTTGGTCGTGTTCGGGTCGATCGGACTCCTGTCGGTACTGCCCTTCCGAACTGGAGACGCCCCGACCCGGGCATCGTGGCTGGTGATCGGCGCGATCGTGATGACGTTTCTCTGGGTGTCGCTCCGAGTGGGAGCGCTCGCGCGACGACGGGTGTTCACCACCCTGCTGGCGCTGTTGGTGATCGAAATGGTCTTGCTCGACCGCTCGTCGATCGTCGACGACGTTCGGTCCCCGATCACGGTCGAGAACATGGGGTCGCCGACGACCGAGTTTCTCGCATCGGCCGATGGCTACACGATCGCTCTCACCGGCGACGCCGGTTCGGCCACCTATCTGGTTCCGGCTCTGCGACCCAACGCCAACGCGCTGTTCGACATCGCCTCGATCGACGGCTACGACGGCGGCGTGCAGGTCACCAGAAGGTGGGCGACGTCCCTCGAGCGATTCACTCCCACGCCGGCGTACGACCTGCCGTTGCGCAACTCCGTCGCGATTCCCCTCGTGCCATCGCAACTGGCCCGGTTGGGCGTGCGCTGGGTTCTGCTGGACGTCACCGACGACCCGAGTGTTCTCGTGCCCGGCTGGGAGGGCCCCGTGGTCTCGGATCGACTGTTCACCGTCTGGGAGAACCCCGCCTGGGTCGGCCCCGGTTGGGCTTTTCAGGCGGCGGCCACTACAGACGATGCGGCGAGCGACTTGCGCGAGAACTTCGCATCATGGGCGAACACTGCGATCGTCGATCGAGGCGAGGCTGTATTCGATTGCACGAGTCGGTGTGATCCGCTCGCTGTCGATCTGCTGACCATCGATCCCGAGCACCTGAAGGCAACCGTCGACTTCGACCAGACCACCCTCGTGACCGCTCCACGCCAGGCACTGCCCGGCTGGCACGTGACCGTCGACGGTCGTGCGACCGACGTGGTGGTGGTCGACGGGTTGTTCCTCGGCGTTCGCCTGGAACCCGGTCCGCACAGCATCGAATGGCGGTATCGCCCGGGTTGGGTGACACCGGCTGTGATTGCCAGTGTTCTGGGCGTGCTGATCACGCTTGGGTTGCTGTGGGGCCGACGGCCCCGATGGCGTCGAAATACGCCAGGTGCGCCTCGGTGACCGCCACGATGTCTGTGTCTTCCAGCATCTCGATGCCGGCCCGCTCGGATTCGCCCAGCAGATAGCCGATCAACGTCTCCTCGGCGATGACCACCGGCGTGTCGATGGTCTGTCGCTGATCCACGGCGCGCTCGGGCATGAGCCCCTTTTCGTGGAGCCAGTTCAGGTGCATCACCAACAGTTGGTTCAGTTCCTCGGGCGTGAGGCGGGCCTGCGTGGACTCGGGCAGCAAGGCCGCCACGAAGTCGACGGCTTGTTCGATCTCGTAGACGGCCCGGGGGGCCACCGCGTCGAGGCGCCGGGCCTCGCGGCCGACCGTGAGAGCCGCGATGAGAAACACCGACACCGCCGCCGCCACCAGTTCCACCAGGTTCACCGTTTCCTGCATCTCGACCGGGGAGGTCAGCGGGCGTTCGGCGAAGCGTCGGCCCCCGACACGGTGGCCGCACACTGGCCCCGCGAAGGTGACTGACGCACCGAACCCACGAACGTCGATGGTCAATTCTGGGAGGGCCGTGGTCAAAACAGTGGCTGATCACTGGATGCCCGAACGAGCCTCATCCATATTGACGGAATGCCGCTTCGAGAGGAAAACATGGCCACGACATCACCCATCAGCCGGTTGCGAAGCAAAGCCGGATCACTGCTCTTGGCGTCGGCTGTCGCAGTCGCGACCGTGGCGGTTGCGGACTTGACCGAAAGTCCGGCCAACGCAGCCCCGGTGTCGACTGGCTACGTATTTGCCCAACGAACTATCGATTCCAACGGCTCATTCAACGTCTACCAAGGCGAAGAGGTGGTCATTTACGCCATTGCGCAAATCAACTCCAGCTCACCCTGCCTCGGCGTGGCGCTGCAGGCCGGGGATGTCATGACGATGACCGAGGCGAACATCGGATTCGCCGGCAACTTCACCTTCAACTCCACCAACGGTAGCGAGTCAGGAAGCTCGTACACCCTCCCGGATCCGATTCCGGGCAACCTGACGATTTACTCTCCACAGATCCGCCGAAACGTGACCTCGGCCGGAACGATGACCGTGAGCCCGAAAGTCAAGGTCACGCGGGCTGGCAACGTGCTGACCGAAACGACGAACTGTGTCGACACCTATGCCTCAGCGCACGTCGACGTCAGTGCCGGTTCCTACGACCTGTCGTCGTACGTAGCGAGAGTGGGAGACAACCGCCTCAGCTTCTATGCGAATGCGTGTGTCGACATGACTCTCGTCGCACCCGCGGACGTGCTCACATACTCCTACACCTTGACGACCGGTGGACAGAATGTCGACCCGCTGGGAGCAACTCCGAACTATTACTGGGATCAACCCATGGACGGCGCCTACCCCGGGGACACGATCAAGGATCCCGAACCGTCCCGGCTCCAATTGAACATCGCCAACGCGGTAGCACCCAATCCGACCGCCGGCAGCACGTATTCGTTCTCGTTGGACATCAAGAAGGGTAATAACTCCGTGGCCATCACATGTCCCCCCGTCAATCCCGGTGGTGGCGGCGGTGGCGGCGGTGGCGGCGGAATGACACCATCGTGCACGACGGGCTCGCCGACCTCGGACGCCTCGGGCATCACGTTCGACAACACCTTCGGAACTTCTGGTGTGTGGACCCCCGTCGAATCGGGCAAGAGCATCATGTTTTCGGCCTCCCTCCTCGGCAACGACGGCAAGGGATACGTCCTGGCCGTCGTGGAAACCCCGATGGCATTCGGATCGGAAGTGTCCCGTTTGTACCGACTGAACACTGACGGTTCCATCGACTCGGCCTGGGGCACCAGCGGTTACGTGGAGGTCGTGGGTCGCTTTTATGCTCTGCTCCTGGGCTCCGACGGTTCTTTCACCCTTGGCGGGGCAACATACTCAGGCTCCGACACCATACCGACCCTGGTTCGATTGACTTCTTCCGGAACCCTCGACTCATCGTGGGGTGCCGGCGGGAGAAGGTTCTTCCCGACCCCGCCCGCTGGCACGTTCCAGAACATCACGGAGATCGCCGCCGGACCCTCTGGTTCCATCTACGCCAACGTCGAAACGGGCGACTGCAGCCAAGGACCTTGTGTCTACACGAACTCGGTGTTCAAGGTCTCGTCCGCGGGGAGTTTCGACAACAACTTCGGCACCAACGGCGCGCTGACGGTGAGTGGTCGATTCATCCGGTCCGATTCGACCGGAGCCTTGTACGTATGGAACTCCGACTGGACCACGAGCACATCGACGATGAGCAAGTACGACGCGAACGGATCTCCGGTCGGGAGTTTCGGAAGCAGTGGGACTTTGGCCCCCGGCGCGGAGATTCGGGACGCGAAGATCATCGGAACCCACATGTACGCCCTCATGTCTGAACGGCTCTCGAGCGGTGGAATGGGCGGACCGCCGTCGAAGAAGACGACCGTCGCCCGATACGACAGAGCAACGGGTGTGCTCGACGCGAGCTTTGCCACGGCTGGCGTTTCGACAGTCTTCGCGTCGGGGCAGGCCAACGCCTTCGGCCTCACTCCGCTACCCGACGGCTCGTTCGTCCTTCTCGGAGACAACTTCGGCATGACCGGACCAACCGGATTTCTTCTCCTGATGAATTCGGCCGGTGAGATTTCGGCCAATCTTCCGTCGGCGGGGGCAACCTTCACCGCCGGAACGTGTCTCGCCGACAATCTACGCGGCGGTGTGTTCACCATGGGGGGCTCGTTCTTCGCCTTTGGTAGCAAGTATCAGATGGGTGCGAATGCTCCTATGGGCTTCAAGTTCACCGTTTCCGGGGTCACGGCACCGTCCACACCGTCGACACCCACACCGTCGACACCCACACCGTCGACACCCACACCGTCGACACCCACACCGTCGACACCCACACCGTCGACACCCACACCGTCGACACCCAC
The DNA here is from genome assembly GCA_046093625.1 of Actinomycetota bacterium. Taxonomy (GTDB): domain Bacteria; phylum Actinomycetota; class Acidimicrobiia; order Acidimicrobiales; family Ilumatobacteraceae; genus Casp-actino8. The sequence goes on along the minus strand of JBJTFY010000228.1, from coordinate 7,486 downwards.
ACCGTCGACACCCACACCGTCAACGTCCACGCCGGTGGCCTCCCCGACCTTGGTGAACTCGTCGAACCAGTCGACTCTCACCCGGCAGCCGGGTTCGGCGACCGCGCTGGTGAACGGTCAGCCGGTGACACCGGAGGTCGAGACGCCCGCCGACTTGCCGGCGGCACAGGTCGACCCCGAGGACCGCAGCCCGGCCCAGGTGCAGTCGTTGCAGACGGCCGCCGACGATCTGGTGAGCCAACTGAATCAGTCGGCGGGAGGCAACAGTGGCTTGACGGTGGTGGACACTCCGACGGGTGCGAACCTCACGGGCTTGTTGACCGTGCCGGTACCCATCGAGAACACGGTGTTGGTGGAAACGGGTACGAGATCCACATTGTTCGCGGCACTGAACCAAGACGGCTCGGTGACCGACGTCTTGCCGGGCGCGGTCATCGAAGTGATGGGCAGAGGTCAGGTGGGCATCTTGGCCTCGGGTCTCACGCCCGGCGAGGGAGTGGAGTTCGTCGTCATGTCGACCCCCACTCTTCTTGGCACCTTCACCGTGGCGGCCAACGGAACCATCAAGGGTCAGGCGTCGTTGCCGTCCAACATCGCACTGGGTAACCACACGCTCGTGGTGGCCAGTCCGACGGTTCAGGCATCTCTGGGTCTGAAGGTGTCCATGGGCGCCCTACCGGCAACGGGCTCGGACGTTTCGAAGCCCTTGGTCGTTGCGTTGTGGTTGCTGGTGGGTGGCGTATTCGTGGCCGTCATCCGCCGTCGCGTCTACCCGATTTGACCGACCTTCGACTTGGTCGCCAGAACTCTCGGGCCTCTGGCGACCAAGTCGAATCACCCCTAGCATGACGACATGCCGATGTACGGACGTCCCGCGACGACCGTCGGGCGCCGAGTGGAGCGTGATTTTCTAGTCGCGGCTCTCGCGAGTGCGTCCAACCGCAAAGGTACGGCGATCCTCATCGAGGGTGAGCCGGGAATGGGTAAGTCGCACCTTCTTCGAGACCTCATGCTCAGGGCGCGAGACGCGGACGTCGCCGTGGCTCAAATCGTCGGTCACCTGAGCGACTCTTTCGAGCCCTACGTCAGCCTCTCACAACTGCCGCGTCTCTCGGCTTCGCCCGCGGATCGACCAGCTGCTGAAGCCAACGACCCTCGTACACGTTTCGCCGACTTCAACGACTATCTGTCGCAACTCGCGCAACGACCGGCTCTGTTCATCGTCGACGATATGCAATGGCTGGACGAGTCCACGCTGAACCTGATCTCTCGATCCATCGAACACATGCTCTCCCTCGGATTGGGTTTCATCGGTGCGGTGCGAACGGGGGCCGCGGCCGACAACGGGTCGGTCTCCCACGCGTTGCGCACGATCAGCCGCTCGTGCACGAGCGTTCGTTTGGACGGCCTCGACACCTCCGAGACCGTCGAGTTGGCGCGCACTGTCAAGGGGGCGGACTTCGACGAAGGTTTCATCGAGCGAATCCGTGGTCTCGCCGGAGGTAATCCCCTGTTCACACTCGAGTATCTGCGGTTGTCGAAGCGGGCCGAGCCGGCGGCGCCGATGTTCACGCCGCCGGAAGTGAGCAGGGTCATCGAGGAGCGTATTCGGACGGTTCCCGTGGATCCGCGAACCTTGGTCTGTTTGGCTTTGTTGGGCGGTGTGGGAACGATCGACGACCTCATCATGGTCTCGGAGAGTTTCGGGAGGACTCCGCGCGAGACCCGCGAGTGTGTTTCCACGGCCGAGGCGGCCATGTTGATCAATCGCAGTCACTCTCGCACCGTCGAGTTCGTGCACCCGCTGTACGCCACGTGTCTGAGCGAGTTTCCCGAGGCCCACTCTCCCGACATTCGGAGAAGCGCGATGAATTTCCTCGAGCGGAGCGGCCGACACGCCGAGGCCTTCGAGCTGTGCGACGAAACGTTCATTCGGGACCAGCCCGACGAGGTCGGACGTTTGGCGCGCGCCATCGTCGAAAATGTGTGGCGAGAGGACCATCCCATTGCCGCACGACGGGCGGCGGACTTCGTGCTCGAATCACGAGGCCTCGAGACCCCCGAATGGGTGCATGCGGCCCTGGTCTCGGCCCGACAGTTCCTCGCCGAGGGACGGCGCGAGCAGGGCTGGCAGTTGGCGCGTTCGGCCGCCGAGGCGGCCCAGATGTTGCAGTTGCCCGAGGAGCAGGCCACCGCATTGCTTCTGATGGCAACGCTGGCCGAGTTCGTCCCCGACACCGCGTCGTACACGAAACTGCTCGGTGAGCTCCATCTCGACGACGTGCCCCACGATCTTCGGGTGCGCCTTCTCGCCACGTCGTCCCAAGTGATCCTCTCCACCCCCACGGCGGTCACCAACGCCCTGCGGCCACTGGGTGACGCTTTCCGGGCCGCGGGCTTCGAGTTCACCGAGTCGAGCGCCCACTCGGCCTGGGCCTGGTCGACGAATGCCACGGCGGCCCGGGAATTGGCGGATCGCGCCCTCGAACTCTCGGACAACGTCGAAACGTCCGTGGCCACTCGGGTTCACGTTCTCAATTCGTGGCGCGAGGTGCACCGGTCTCCCGCGTTTCTGGCCCGTCGACTTCGGGTCGGCGAGCGAGCGGCCGACATCAGTCATCCGGCCGCGGCCGTGGAGAGCCGACTGCTTCGTTCCATCGACCTGTACGAGAGCGGTGCGTATCAGTTGTCGGTGTCGGAATTGATCGTGGCTGGCGAGGCCGCCAAACGTTACGGCGACACCTGGGGACAATGGCGGGTCACTCTTCGTTGGGCCGCCCATGCCCTCAGTGCGGGCGACATCGACAAGGCCTGGGAGTTGTCGAGCAAAGCGCTCGCGTTCGGAGAGTCCGCCGGAGAACCCGGACGTATCCCGGCGCTGGCCGCGCAACAGTGTGCGGCGGCGATCGAACGCAGCTTCCCCCATGATCAACTCTGGGTCTTCTCGATCGACCCGGCACTCACCGCGCATGGACCGAGTCGGGCGTTGGCCGCGTTGGCCTGCGCCTCGGCCGGCGATGTGCAACGGGCATCCGACTACCTGGAGGATTCCTTCGGGGTGTTCGATGACTCGGATCGTGAATCCTCGTGGATGCTCACCTTGACCACCCTCGTCGAGGTGGCTGCGGCACTGGGTCACACCCAGTTCGCCGCACGGGCCGTGACGGCCCTCGAACCCTTCGCGGATCTGAATGTGGTCGACGGTCTGGGCACCTTGATGAGGGGTCCGGCCGTGCGTTACCTCGGATTAGCTCGGCGAACCGTCGGAGACCTCGAGCGAGCAATCGACGATCTTCTGCGCGCCAAGATGATGGCCCAGCAGAATGGCGAGGAACTGTGGCGTCTGGCGGCGCTGGTCGACATCGCCGAGACGCTGGCCCCCAGCGGGTCCCCTCGGCTCGCTCAGTTGGTTCGGATGTCGGATATCGACGACGCCTATCAGTCCCAGTTGACGTGGCGCGCCGAGCGTGGGCGCCACGCATTGGAAACCGCCGGTCGTCTGACGAAGGAGAACCTGACCCTCAGCGATCGCCAGATCACGATCCTGAGGGAAATGGCCGGAGGCGCGACCATCGCCGACATCGGTCAGAAGTTGCGGTTCAGCCATTCGACCGTTCGACAGGAATCGATGGCGATCTATCGTCTGCTCGGCGTGGACGGACGCGCCGGCGCGATTCAAGCCGCCCGCGATCGATTCCTCATCTGAGGTCCGGCGTTCTCCACGCTCGTGCAATCGCCGAGAATTGATACTTCTGGTGGCGAGGACGACCAAGAGTCGGTCGTTCCCACCACCAGAAGAACCAGTGGGACTGACTGCTCAGCGCGGGAGCAACGTCAGGCGACGCGAGCGCACCAGCACCGCGGCGAACACCAAGGTGAACAACGCGATCACCACGGTACGGCCACCGTTGTCGGTCAAACCCGTCGTCGGCAACGAAGACGGGACCACTCGCAGGCCCATGACCGCGAACGTCGATCCGGTGGCCACCACCAGCGTGTGGTCGCCCACACCGATCGAACTCGGCAATGCAGCCGACTTGCTCACGTCACCGGTCGCCGACGTGGTGAAGTTGCCGATCAGGGTCGGCGTCGACCTCACCACCAGCTCGCCGGGAGCACTGGCTCCCAGTCCCGAACCGACCACACCGATGATTCCGCCCGCACCCACCTGGTACTTGCCGTCGGAGGTGATGTTGGCGTTGTTCGACCCGATCATCAGCGAGATCGCCGGGCCGTCGAGGATCACGATGTCCTCGACCGGAACGTCGAGCGAGTTACCGGATGCGTCGAACACCAGGTTGCGCATCACCGCACCAGTGGTGGTGTTGACGACGGCGACGCTGGTCACGGCACCGGCCGGTAGCGAGGCGATGTACTGCTGCAACAACGCCTGACCCGCGGCCTGAATGGAAGCCACCTGAGCGGGGGTGCGCTGCGACGCCGGGGTGCGAGCCGCCGAAATCTCCACTCGCGTGGACTCGATCGTCACCGGTTGACCGTTGACGATCATGCCTTCACTACCGGGCGCACGCACCAGCGAGGCCTGATTCGAGGAGGTGACCAAGGTAGGGGCCGAGCCACCACTCGATCCACCGCCCGAACCCGAAAGTCCGAAGTCGAGGCGAACCAAAGTCGCGTCGATCACCTGGCTCATCATGTTGGAAGTGTCGAATTTCGACATCAACGCGACGAACTTTCCGTCGGCCACCGGCACAATCCCTCCATAGGACAACGTGCCGCCCGCCGAAAGAGCCAGAGAGCACGACCCGTGGAGAAATGACGCCGGCGCAGAAGAGAACGCGGAATCGATCGCCCCTGCGGCGGTCACCTTGATCATCGCTGCGGTCGGCCCGAAAGTGTCGAACAACACACCGGAAACCGCGATGCTGCCATCGGACAACTCGTAGATGCCGGTGGCTCGACCCTGGCTCCAGGTCGTCGCCACCGTTCCGCCGGTGCCGAACGTCGCTTCGGCCCCGGTCGTCTCGTCGAGCTTGGTCACCTTCCAGATGTACGCGGGGGTGCCCCCCGAAGCTGTCGAGGTGTTATAAGCCACCAAGAGGCCGGTGCTGGTCAACTTCAATCCACCCGTCGCATCACTCGCGTTCGGGTCACCCAAAGTCTTGGTTCCGGCGCCCGCCCACGAGGTGAGAACTCCAGATCCGTCGTAACGCGAGACGACCACGTCACCCAACGCCGTCTGAGTGAAGAAGCCTCCGTCATTCGTGGGCGCGATCAAGACGCCCGAAGAAATGAGGGACAACATTCCCGTCCCGGCGAACCCAGCCACCACCGCGCCGGTTGCGTCGTACTTCTTGATTCCATTGGGGTTCGACTGAACGACGAGAACCGAGCCGTTCTTCAATGTCGCAGTGCGCATCACCGATGTGAGGCTCGTAAAGTCCAAGACTCCCGCGACGCCGGAGGGATCGAACGACGTGTCGACTGCACCCGACGCGGTGAGCTTGAGAATGAAGTAATTCTGAACCGCACTCGCGCCCACCAAATAGACGCCGTTGACGGTCACGTCACCATCGGGCCCCACAGAAACTCCGCGCACGCTCACCGAACTCTCCGCCGACGAGGAGACGTCGACATTGAGAACACCGGACTGACCGAAACTCGTCACGGGAGAACCGTTCAGGTCGAATTTGCGCAACTGAACACTTCCACCACTCGGGGCCGCGAAACCATTGACGACCAACAAGGCGTTGTCCGAGGTCTTCACGATTCCTCCGTAGGAACCTTCGGTGGCCGAGGCGGGGGCGATCTCCTGCCATCCACCGCCGAACGCGGTGTCGACTCCGGGTGAGGCGCCCACGATCGTCTCAGCGCCAGGGGTGCACGTCGCCGATCCGCCGCTGCCGCCAGACCCTCCGCCAGAACCACCGCCGGAGGTGATGGAGAACGTGAACGTCGTGAGATTCGACGACGCACATGTGGTGATCGAGGTCGAGGACGTCGCGAGGCTGTTGTAACAGGCGTCATTCGCCACGAATACCTTGTGGGTTCCGACGGTATTGAACGCCAACTTCACACCCATGATCGACCCCATGCGCTGGTACGTCGTCAAGTCGTTCTTCGTTGGAACGGTTGTCACGATCGTCGGAACACTCGTGTTGCCCCACAGACCACCGACCTGCGTTTGGACTCCGGTGCCCGCGCTCTGGATTCCCACGAACACGTTGGAACCCGTGCCGGTGCATCCCACGAGAAGGAAATCGAATGAATTACTCGGACTCGTGGTGTAACCCGAGAACGACTTGTCAGAAGAGTTGGAACAGGTCGCATTCCAGGTGCTCGCCGGCAACGGAATCACCGACGGGATACCGCCACCGCCACCGCCGCCACCGCCGCTACCGCCGGACGGTGTACCACTCGATGGCGCGCTCCACGCTCCCGCGCCGATTCCATTCACCGCACGCACCTTGATGCTGTACGACGTGCCGTTGGTCAGACTCGATATCGTGATCGACTGGTAATTCGAACCACCGAAGGCGACGGACACGGGCGTGCCGTTATCGACCGAGTACTCGTAACTCGTGATGGTCGATCCACCATCGTCGGGCTTGGTCACGCCAACACTCAACTGTCCACTTGCTCCCGTCGCCATCACCGAGATGGTCGGCGCGGCCGGAGCAGAAACCACGAACACCTTCACGGGTTTGTTCTGATTCCCAAACGAATTGGGCCCTGCTCCAAGCTGACTTTCCATGTTGGAGCCCCAGCAGTAGACGACACCGCTCTCGATTGCACAGGTGGACATGCCGCTGCTGAAACCACCAGCGGAGACTGCCGTTACGTTTCCGGTGTTCAGAAAGCCGGGATTCGTGGATGCCGATACGGGGAGAGCGGTCGATGAGTTGGTGTTGTTGCCAAGGCCCAACTGTCCATTGTCATTTTTTCCCCAGCAATAAAGAATGCCGGACTCGATGGCACATGAATGGTTGTCCGAACCTGAAACCGACGTTACGTACCCGTTGTTCGTGAAGGCGCCCGCCACTGCAACATTGCTCGGAGCCGCCGCGTTCGAATTGGCTCCGGTGCCCAACTTGTAATCGCTACCTTGACCCCAGCAACGTACCTTTCCGCTCTGGACTCCACAGGCATGGTACGAACCGCCGCCGATCGCCGTAACGCCCGAGTTGGACGTGGTGAAATCCCCTTGGTCGGTCTTCACTGGCTCGCCATTCGAAGAGGCACTGCTTCCTCTGGTGGTTGTGCTGCCACCCCAGCAGTAGACCGATGTCGAGGCGATTGCACAGGCGTGAAAGAAGCCAACGGTCAGAGCAGTCGGCGTGGCGGCCTGGAAACCTGCTGGGTTCGAGTCGACCACTCGTGTTGGCTTGTTGATTGGTGTGCCCGCACTCGACCCGAGTCCCAGTTGGTTGCTGTTGTTGTTGCCCCAGCAGTACACCTCTATTCCTTCGATGGCACACGCCATCGCGTAGCTCGTGTCGATGGCCGTCACGGCATCGCCACTCGC
>JBJTFY010000227.1:0-2973 GCA_046093625.1 Actinomycetota bacterium | reverse complement strand
GTTCAGGAACTTGTAGTTGCAGCCGACCGCGATTTCCACGCCGAGCGCGTGAACGTCGAACTCGACGGCGCCCGCGGTGTGCGAGAGATCCCACACCACGGTCGCGCCGGCCGCATCGGCGCGTCGCTGGAATCCGGCGACATCGGCGATCTCGGCGGTGCGATAGTCGATCACGCTGCGCACCACCACCGCCACGTCATCCAGGTTCATGTCGTCGGTGAGGCTGCGCACCGTCAGACCCTTGTCGGCGGCGATCCCCTCCACCACGTACCGATCGGTGGGGAACTCACCGGTCGACACGGCCACCACCGAACGCTCCGGTGCGAGACCGAGGCCCATGTGCACCGCCTGGTAGAGGTTCAGCGTGGTGTTGTCGTGCACCGCCACCTCGCCCGGGTGACTCCCGATCACCGGACCGAGGGCATCACCCACCCGGCGGGGCAGATCGAGCCAGTGTCTCCAACTGCCGATGAGATCGCCCGCCCATTCCTGATGGATCACGCGTTGCAGGCGTTCGACGGAGGCTTTGGGTGTGCGCCCGAGCGAATTGCCGTCGAGGTACACCACCGACTCGTCGGGAATCACGAACTCGTTCCGGAACGTCGCCAGGTCGTCGGAGGCATCGAGGGCCTCGGCGCGCGAGCGTTCGATCATGGTGCCATTCTGCCGGTTGGCGGCCCGGCGAAGAGGGCGATCAGTTGCCGTACGACACGAAATCGGAGTTGCTGAGCGCACCGCCCGACCAGCGATAGGCCACCAGCGGCCCGCCCCGGCCGGCGCTGTAGTCGACACACACCGTGGAACGACCAGCGACACTCGCCGCACCGGTGCGCCAGTAGTGGCCGAAGAAAACCGGCACGTCGTCGCGGTAGCGGAATCGCTCGACGATGTTCGTGGGCGTGTCGGGCAGACCCGGATGAGGCCCGCCATCGAGCGACTTCATGTGACCTCCAACGTCGATGGCGGTCCGCAACGTCACGGCGTCGACATCCCACCAACGCAGCCGACCCTTCTCCCGCTTGACGCCATTCTTGTCGAGGTAGTGGTACTGCCTGTCGAGTTCGGCCTCCGGACCCTTCAACACGTTCTCGATGGCGTTGTACACCTCGTCACCCTTGCGATTGCCGCGACTGAGAGCCTCGGCGGTCAAACGGAGATCGGCGGTGAGGTGCGGCCGCAACACCTTCATCGACTCCTCGAACCAACACGCGTGCACGAAACGCACGTGACCGAGATCGATCCAGAGGGGGATGGTGCGGAACCACACCACGATCTCGAGATGTTCGTCACTTCCCTCGATCACTTCGGTCAAGAACTGGTCGTGATGCTTCCTGTTGTCGATCCCCTTCGGGCCCTCATGGGTGCGGAGGTGGTCTCCCGGCTTCGCAGGGTCCGGGGTGGCCCAGGAAATGGCGTTGAACTCGTGATTACCCATCACGATGCGGGCCGCGCCGCTCTCGACCATCGAACGCACGATCCGAACGACGTCTCGTTGATCGCTGTCGCCGATCTTCACGTTGCGATCGATCAGGTCGCCGATGAACACCGCCGTGCGCGACGAGTGCCGGTACGAGTCGGCGTGCGCGCGGTAGCCCATCGTCTCGAGCAAACCCACCAACTTGTCGGCGTAACCGTGCACGTCGCCGATGACGTCGAAGCCCTGAGTCTCGAGGGACCGCAAACTCGACATATGAGGCTCCTTTCGGTGGACTTCCTACACCATAGGAACGACCGGACGACCCGAGAATCTGAGGGCGAATCGTGATACACCCCTCGCCAAGAATCACCCCGTGCGCTACGTCTGGATGATCCTCGTGTTGCTCTTCATGTTTTTCGTGATGCTGCCGGCCTTCATCATCATGGTGATCGTTTACGCGCTTCTGGCTCTCTTCTTCCTCGTCGCCTGATCCCCACTCACACTGATAGTCATCACCATTCGCCGCGCCGTTGGCGTTTCGTCTCCCCGCGCTTCTTCTTCGATGTCAATCGACGCTCCACCGCCGACCTCGAGGGTCGGGTCTTGCGGCGGGCGGGCGGCGGGACCGCGGCTGCCGCGTCGATGCGTTCGATCGCTCGCTCCAGGCACAGTTGTCGGTTCCGGTGCTGACTACGGGCCGTCTGCGACGAAACCCGCAGCACGGCGGGCAGTGCATCCACCACTCGGGCCAACGCGGACGAAGGTCCCTGCAACTGGGCGACGTCGATCTCGAGGGTCACCTTGGTCGACACGTTGGTCACGTTCTGGCCGCCGGCGCCCCCGGCGCGAGCGACCGACCACTTCATCGCATCGGCCGGGATGGTGAGTCCGCGGGATGTCAGTACGTCGACGCCGAACATGACCCGAGCATTTCACTTTCGCGACTCAGACCCCGCGTGGTGCACCCCAAACCGCGAACCGAATGTTCGCTTCGTCAGATTGCCCTGCACAGGGTCACCAACTTGTTATGAACAAACAACTCCGAGGCTCTGGTGCCCAGTGGAGCTCGGTAGCACCTCACAAGCTTGAAACCAGCCATCTCCGCCGACTTCTCGACTTCATTGCGTGTAACGAATCTCTTGTGACCTACCTGTGGATTCAAACCTGCAACAAAACCTTTTCGATTTGGCACCACATTCATAAACAGTCCACCCGGGCGAACAACTCGACGAACTTCATGAAAAAGATGCTGCATCTCCTCTGCTTCCAAATGCTCGAGTACGTCATGAGTGAACGCATTTTCGAAGAATCCCTTTTCAAAGGGCAACGGTTGAGCGAGATCACAGAGAAAGGCACGATCGGTGGACTTCTTGAGTGTCGAAATGCACTCAGAGTCCGCATCTACCAGCCAGAACTTTGGATTGATCAACAGAGAACCTCCCCATCCACAACCCAGATCTAATGTCCTGTCGGAGTCCTTGAACACTCGGAGATGTCGCGACAAAACCTTGGCCCTGAACTTCTGACGAAAGCCGTTGGTCCTCAAGGTAGGAGGA
>JBJTFY010000226.1:0-3508 GCA_046093625.1 Actinomycetota bacterium | reverse complement strand
GTCCTCGGTGAACACCGCGCACGTCGGACCGAGCGCGAACGTGGCGGTCTTGGTTGCAGCCTCGCCGGCTCGACTGATCGAGCCGCCCATGCCGACCGCCTCCGACGAGCCGAACGAATCGAAGAGCATCACGTGCGGCAGATGGCCGAGGAGACCGTTCTTGTTCTCCTGGCTCCACATCACTCCCGACGACGTGATCATGATCAGGCTCGACAGGTCGTAGCGATTCGGGTTCGAGTTCAGGTGCTCGAGCATCGGACCGGCGAACGCCTGACCCACGATGACGAGGGTTTGCACCCGATGGCGCTCGATGTCGGCGAGCAATTGGCCCACGTCGAACGAGCGCGACGCGAGCGTGGCCGCCGCACCGCCGAGGTTCAGAGCGATCAGGCTCGTGAACTGGCCCGTGCCGTGCATCAGCGGACACGCCGACAACACGACGAGTCCACGACCGGCCGGATCGATGCGTCCGACGAGTTCCTCGACCGACGAACCCGGCGGGATGCCGAGCGCCACGTTGCCGCCGGCCCCGACGACGTTGAAGAGATCGTCCTGGCGCCACATCACGCCCTTGGGCATCCCCGTCGTGCCGCCGGTGTAGAGGAACAACAGGTCGTCGCCGCTTCGCCCCCACGGACCCTGCACGCGCGGCGGAGCATCGCGGGCCACGACCGCCGCGTAGTCGACCGCCCACTCGGGAACCGAGTCACCCGGATCGGCCACGCAATACCACCGTCGAACCGCGGGCAGATTCGCCCGCACCTGGTCGACCAGACTCGTGAACGCCGAATGGAACACCACCGCTTCGGCCTGGGCGTTGTCGAAGAGATAGGTCACCTCGTCGGGCCCGTACCGATAGTTCGTGTTCACCGGCACGAACGCGCCCTTGAACGCCGCGAAGTAGGTCTCGAGATACTCCGGGCAGTTGTGGAGATAGGCCGCCACCTTGCTCTGGTGCGTCAGACCGGCGTCCAACATGTCGAGGGTCAAGGCCCCGGCCCGACGGTTGAACTCCCCCCAGGTGACCACCCGGTCGCCTTGGATCTGGCACGGATGGTCCGGGATCTTGGCCGCAATGGCCTCGTACAAATCGGCGAATTTCCAGTCGCTCATGCTCTCCCCCGTCGAACGGGGTCAACCGTAGTCGGCTATCGAGGCAGGCCGAGGACCCGCTCGCCGAGGATGTTGCGCATGACGTTCGACGTCCCGCCCATGATCGTGTAGCCCGGCGCGTAGCTGAGCCCCTGGGTGACCTGATCCCACAACATCGCCTCGGGGCCGAGCGTGGCGGCCACGAACTGCGCCACGTCCCACTCGTGTTCGGTGCAGAAGGCCTTGGTGGCGGCGGAGAAACCGGCCGGCGCCTGACGGAGAACCTCGCGCACCACGAGGATGCGTCCGATCCGGTACTTCGTTTCGAGGGCGGCGATCCGCTGACGCACCACCGGGTCGGACGTGTCGGCCCGGGAGCGGGCGATCTCGTAGAGCGCCTGGTTGCTCACCAAACGGTCGATGCCCCCGCGTTCGTGCTCGAGTTGGCTCATCGTCTGTTTGAAGGCGTTGCCCTCGACGCCGACGAGATTCTCGATCGGCACCTTCACGTCGGTGAAGAACACCTCGCAGAAGTGACGGTTCGTCGTCATGTCCTTGATCGGTCGCACCTCGATGCCGGGGGTGTCCATCGGGACGATGATCTCGCTGATGCCGGCGTGCGGCGGCCCCTCGTTGTTCGTTCGGCAGATGAGGTAGCAGTAGTCGGCGACGGCTCCGAACGAGGTCCAGATTTTCTGTCCGTTGATCAACCAGTGGTCGCCGCGTCGCTCGGCCTGGGTTTTGAGCGACGCGAGATCGGATCCCGAGTTCGGCTCGGACATGCCGATGCACCACGTCGAGGCGCCACTCAGGATGCGCGGGAGGAACTCGGCCTGTTGGTCGGGACGCCCGTAGGTGATGAGGGTCGGACCCATCTGTCGATCGGCGAACCACATCGAGCCGATCGGCGCACCGGCCCGAATCAACTCCTCACCGATGATCAGTCGGTCGATGGGCGGTCGCCCGGATCCCCCGAACTCGACGGGCCAGGTCAGCCCGATCCAGCCCAACCGACCCATCTCGAGAGCGAACTCCTTCGACCAGCCGTTGATCCACGAGTCGTTGGACCGCCCGTAGGTGGCCACGGCACGTTCGGCGACGACACGCGCTTCGGCGCGAAGTTGTTGCTGCTCGTCGGTCCAGGCGAATTCCACGTCATGTCCTCGTCGGTCGGGGATCGACAGATCCGTCTTCATTCTGACCGATGACCGCCGTTGCCACCCGATCGTCCGTGCTCGAGCCCGTCCGTTCCACCGTGCGGAGGTCACACCGGCGGACCGTGACAAGATGGCGGGTGTGGGGGCGGACACGGTGGATCTCGACGACGAGCACGCTCTCGATCCGTCCCTGATCGAGTCCTTCGCCCGCGACGGGCATTGCGTCGTGCGCGGTCTGGCCTCGGCCGGGGAGATCGCCGTGGTCAAGCCGTCCATCGACGTGGCGACCGAGGCGCGTCGGTGGGATCGACGGCCCCTCGCCGAACGCGACACCTACGGCAAAGCGTTCATCCAGTCGGCGGGCATCCGACATCACGACGACATCACGCGTCGGTTCGTGCACGCCCGGCGGTTCGCCCGGGTGGCCGCCCGTCTGCTCGGCGTCCCGGGGGTTCGGCTGTACCACGATCAGGCCCTGTACAAGGAGCCCGGCGGAGGACTCACGCCCTGGCACCAGGATCAGGTGTACTGGCCCCTCGACACCGACCGGACGATCACCATGTGGATGCCGCTCGTCGACGTGCCCCGCGAGATCGGCGGCATGGTCTTCGCCCGCGGCACCCACCGGCTCGGTGACCTCGCCGGCGATCACGGCGTCATCGGCGACGCGTCACAGGCGCACTTCGACGCCCTCGTACGCGAACGAGAATGGAGTCTCGACACGCACGGACCGTTCTGTGCCGGCGACGCCACGTTCCACACCGGGTGGACGTTGCACAGCGCACCGGCCAACGACACCGACACCATGCGCGCCGTCATGACCGTCATCTACTTCGCCGATGGTGCCCGCATCGTGGAGTCCGATCACCCGGCTCGCGAACTCGACCGCGCGCTCTGGCTCGGCGGCGCGGCTCCGGGCACGGTCGCCGACGGCCCCGGCAATCCGCTCCTCTGGCACGAGTCGTTCGATGCCCGCTGAACGTCGTCACTTCCACCTGCTCGCCAAACCCACGGGTGCCGTGTGCAACCTCGATTGCACCTACTGCTTCTTCTTGTCCCCGGACGCCCTCTCCCCCGGGGAAAGATTGCGCTGGCGCGCCGCGGTGGCCGCGGCGTCCGTGAGCCTGAGGCTCGCCGCCCCGCCCGCCGGCCGGGGGAAGGTGGGGGGGCGGGGCGGCGAGCCGACGTTGATGGGGGTCGAATTCTTCCGGCGGGCCCTCGACATGGCCGAGGCCGCGGCCCGCCCGGGCCAACAGATC